>CANIRI010000123.1 GCA_947469815.1 Comamonadaceae bacterium
CCTGATTCTCAAACTAAGGTCGGATACTTCAGCGTAACTAGGCCCATCCAATAATCGGAACGTTATCTGCGCACTTTCGCGCATATTCGCCTGGCGCGCTAAAGAAAGCGGTCCCTCGTGCCGATTCGAGAAGGTTAAAGCACAACTTAATTTTTCTTGGCGAGGCCTTAGGTACCAGAGATGTCAGTTGCCGCACTTGCTGCAAGCAGACTCGCAAGCCCCTCTGTGTCGGGCGTGGGTTCGGCGCGCGTGCCGTTCTTCAGGAGCCTCTCCGACTCCGAGATAGCGGCCCTGAGCGCCTCGGAGATTGGCGAGATGCAGTCAGCGGATATGGCCGCACTCGGTGATCGCCAGATAAAAGCCTTTGACCCGCAGGCCCTAGCCAGTGGGCTAGTGACTTACCTCAACAATCAGCAGCTGCTCCCGGCTAACTTCATCGCAAAGCTCAGCGGCGCGCAGATCAGCCAGTTCAGTACCTCCCTGGTCAGCGCCACCCTGCCGCAGATGTCGTCGACACAAATCAACGCATTCACCCAGGAGCAAGTGCGCGGGCTCAGCACCAGCCAGATCGCTGGCCTTGGGGTACAGAAAACCTCCGTACTCTCGGCTGCCTGGCTCAACAAACTCTCCGGCACCCAGTTACAAGGCACGGGTACTGCATTTGTCAAGGCATTGACCAAGACCCAAATCGCCGGGCTCGATGCCACGCGTGTTCAGTACCTCTCGGAGGCGCAGGTGGCCAGCTTGAGCAAGGCCCAACTAAGTGTTTTGAATGGCAATCAGATCGCCGCCATCGATGCCACGGACATCAAAGCCATGTCCACTGTCCAGTTCGCCACCTTGACCAAGACCCAGCTACAAGCCTTGACCGCCGGACAAATCGGGCAAGTAGACGCCTTCAAAATACGCACTATCAGTGCCAAAAACCTTGCCAGCCTGACCTACGAACAAATAGCGCACTTCACGACTAAAACAGTGACCAATTTCACGGGCGATCAGCTCGCGTCACTCACCCGCGAGCAGATAAGGCAAGGGTTTGATGCCGCCAAAATGGGAGCGCTCAGCGCCAGCCGGGTTCGGGCTTTCAATGGTGGCCAATTCAGCGCTATGACTAACGCCCAAGTGGACGCGCTCTCGCTGGACACGATGAAGACGCTGTATGACAGGCATCTGAGCGCTTTGACGGCTCCACAACTGTCTGCCCTCTCGGAAGAAAAAATAGATTGGCTTATCAACAAAAAACTCAACATAGGCTTTACTGGACAGCAGAAAGATGCAATCTTTGCGCGTAAAGCATTCTTCGCCAATGTTGGGCCCACCACAACGAACATCATCGCGGATCAAAGCGCTGCGAAGGGCGTCGCTTTTTCCTTGACGGTACCCATCAACACGTTTACCGGTGCGAATGTTGGCGACACTCTGAGCTACTCAGCCAGCGTAGTAGATGAGTCTGCCGAACCCTCGTCAACCGAAGCGAACCTGCCCTTGCCAAGCTGGCTTCATTTTGACGCCGGTACCCGCACTTTTACAGGAACTCCAGACAATACAGTCGTAGGGGTATTCCTGAAGGTCACCGCAACCGACCCTGCCGGGGCCTCGGCAAGCAGCGCATTCAAGATTGCGGTGGTAGACAACTCCGCGCCGGCGGGCAGCGTCACTATCAATGGCACACCCAAACTGGGCGAGGTGCTGACAGCGGCCAATGACGTGGCGGACGGCGATGGTCTGGGCCTTATCAGCTACCAATGGATGGCCAATGGCAGCAAAATCACTGGCGCTACCGGTAACACCCTGACGATCACCCCATACCATGTAGGCAAAGCCATCAGCGTCAAAGCCAGCTATACCGACGGGCACGGCATCGCGGAAAGCGCAACCAGCGCAGCCACAAGAATCAACGCGCCACCCACGGGCAGCGTCACCATCACCGGCACCCCTAAACGGGGCCAAGTGCTCACCGCAGGGAATAACTTAGCCGATGCCGATCGTCTGGGCACTACCATCAGCTACCAGTGGCTGGCCAATGGTGGCGCTATCAGCGGCGCTACTAAAAACACCCTCACTCTCACTGAAGACCACGTAGGAAAAGCTATCAGCGTCAGTGCCAGTTATACCGATGCGCTCGGAACTGCGGAGAGCAAGACCAGTGCGACCACCGGCTTAGTGACTAGTTCAGGAACTACTGAATCCGCAAACATCCAATTTCCACCGCTATTCAGGGGTCAATCTATTACTGTAGATGGCCTTACCTTTACCGCGAAAAGAGCAACGACCGATGTTGAGACTGCGGCAGCGTTCGCAAATTTAAGTCCCGGTCAGTGTGGCGGTGTTGGTGCATCCTATGGTCGCTATCAAGGTACTCTAGGGAGCTTCAATTCGGCATCATCCGTTGGGAACCAGTTGGTTATGACCAGCGTAGCGCATTTCCAAGATGTCCCCGACATTACGCTTGTAACGAGCGGCGTAGAGCAAACTCTGGCTCCCTCTGTGAGCGTGAGCCAAAATCCAATTCCAGCAATCGTAGGGGTCACAGAGACATCGTCGATTAAATTCACGGCGCTGCTACCACGACAATCAGTTACGGTTGGAGGGCTCCAATTCACCGCAAGCCGAACACTAAGTTCGGCTGAGGTAGCAAGTGCATTTGCTAACCTTCAGAGTGGCGCCGCTACAGGGGCGGGCACCTCTTTTGGAACCTACACTGGCGCGATAACAGATTATTCAAGCGGCGAGGCTGCTTCTGACACGGTTTTAATGACGAGTACTACGCAGCACGTTAATGTCAGCGATGTAAGTACTCTGGTTAACGATCGGGTAGAAAGTGTCCCTCAAATCTATAGAGCAGTCTTGAGTACACCGTCTAATCCATCTCCACTTATCAATCAAACTAACAACTATATTGAGTACACGGATCTTGGAACATCCGGAGAAACAATAAGTTTGACGAAGGTATCAAACCCAAATGTAGCCAATGACGCGATCTCAATTGTTGGAACGACCGTTTACAGAGGTGCCGGCAATATCGCAGAGGCAATTGGAACTGTTGATAGTCAACTCGATGGAACCGCCGGTAAAGCGCTGCGCATTAATCTACAGCCACAATTCCAAAATGGAAACTTCGACAACGGTACTGCTGGGTCTCTGTATATAACGGGGTGGACTGCGATTAACCAAAGAGTCCAGTTGGACGGCACAAGCATGGTTGCGGGTTGGCCCACGCCGATTGATACAACGACCGCACCTGACGGCGGAACAGAAACTACCGGTGGGACGGGAACTTTTAGCACATTACTATCTTCCAAGTCAGCATCCGACCTTTCGGTAGAACTTAACTCCGATCTAGGGGGGGTAATCAACACCCCGGCGGGTAAGGGCGGCGTGCTGCATGGCCCCGTGCTCGTGAGTAATGAATCGGTACGAGTGAACCAGGGCGACACCATTACCTTTGATTGGAAAGCTCAGGGAGGTAGCGATGCTTTCGACGTCTACGCCTACATACTGAATACTGAAACGGGCCAAACCGAAAAAATACTGAATGCGACGGGGGCAACTGCACAAACCCAGCAACCTTGGACCACTGTTTCGCATACCGTTACAAACGCCGGCGACTACAAATTTGTGTTCGTCTCTGGGTCTTGGGATGAAACGAGGGGAACGGCAGCGGGGGCAAAACTTTTTATCGATAACGTAAATGCAAACTCTAGCGTTCTTCCCACGCTTACTGGCACGCAAGTTTCTAGTCTCACGAGCCTAGTTCAATACCAAAACAGTACTCCGGTGACTGCCACAATCATCATTGACGGTGTGACTGCGACTTCCGGCCCTAGCGCATCAGTCGCTGAAAGTGCGGCGAACCTGCAAGCAGCAATTACAAGCTTGATTTCGAGTGGAGCAATTGTCGATATTGCTGTCGCACGCTCTGAAAATGCAATTTCCTTGACCTCAACATCGCCGGGGGTAGCATTTACCGCGTCAAGCGGAGGAACCAGTAACTCCAGCCTAATCTCGATGGGATTTAGCCAGACACAGGCACCCGTGTTGGGGATCGATGCACCGGCACTGCCGGTGGTTACGACAAGTAACGGTATAAGCGACGTCGCGGGCACCGCCCAAGTCTCCCATATCGCCTTTCCTGCAATGAAAATTGGTCAATCGGTAACAGTCAGTGGTCTGACGTTCACTGCAACATCGGAAATCACAGGGTCTCAGGTTGCCATTGCATTTGCAAACATTCAGGTTCTTGGAACAACAGGAACTCAACAATCACTGGGCATCTATTCCGGCATGCTGAGTGGCTTTGGCAGCGGGACTTCGAACGGAAATCAGCTACCCTTTACTTGCGCACAGATAAATACCAACGCAGTTGATATACCCATATCGGTCAACCAGTCCGTTGGACCACCAAATGCACCGCTCGTGCAAACGACGCAAGGGAAATCAAGTTTTCCACCATCGTGAATAGCCTTTGGGTTTGAGGAGACTCCAACACGTAGGAAGCATTCTGGCAAATCTTCGGAGACGCCGGTTGACGCCAACCCCGGTAGGCCAGTAAGGCAATTCAGACAGGCTGGAAGCCTTAGTTGTCCCGGCCGCTCATGGGTCTGAAAAAAATCACACGGATGAGGTCTGGCCAGCCGGTAGTCATCCCACAACTATTGTCACTGCTGACCAATCTGATCGTGCGGGGCCGGCATTGGGATTGGGTGGTAATCCCTGCCAGTTTGAGAAAGCTTGGGGGGAAATAAACAAATTGTTGAGCGAGACAACTGGCGCCCCAATGTTGGTTGCTTTAGGCTTACGAAAATGGCTGCGTGGTAAAGATTGTGGTAATTCCACCACCAAACGCACCTAAGTCCTTGTAAACCCTATTGACTTGGCGGAAGCGGTGAGATTCGAACTCACGGACGGTTTCCCGTCGCCGGTTTTCAAGACCGGTGCAATCGACCACTCTGCCACGCTTCCTGGGGTGCTTGTTGCTGCAGGCGATTCTAAGTCAGTGCCCCGTTTTCAAACCGCTTGCAGATGGAATGCCGGGCGGCGCTGGCCGACGGTTGCGCCGCGCGCGCTCAGGATGTCGCTGGCGCGCCATGGCGCGAGTTGGGCGCGCTGCGCGTCGTCGAGCCAGCCGAGCTGGTCCAGCGTTTCCACAGCAGTGGCGTAGAGCGCGGTTTTGTTGCCGTCGCTGATCTTGATGGCCAGCGCCTCGCCCCGGCTTTTGCTGCCGATAACCTGCACGCCGTCGGCCCCTATTTTGGTGACCCAGTCACCCCGACCGGCTTCCATAAAGGCGGCGTCATTGCGGCCGGTGCCGCTGACCATGTCGGGGTGGGTGCTCATGGCTTCGCCTAGGAGCGCGAAGCTGGCACCGAATTCCGCGTCGCGTGCGCCGCTGGCCAGGCGGGCGTAGCCATAAGCGAGTTTGGACAGGGGCATGGCGAAGTTCGGCGCTGAGCAGCCGTCAATGCCCATTTTCATGTCCGACACCTCCATGCCCACCGCGCGGGCGACGTCCTTCGCCACCGCTTGTTGCAGCGGATGCGCTGGGTCGGTGTAGTCCTCCACGCTCCAGCCTTGGCCGATGCAGTGCGCCACAAAGCCCGCGTGCTTGCCGCTGCAGTTGTGGTGGCGCTCGTCGAACTGCAGGCCTTCGGGCGGGCTTTTGTCCATCAGCGAATACACGCCCGGCACGCCGCAGCCGCAGCGCAGGCGCTGGTAGCTGTTACCGCTTTTTTCCAGCATGCTTTCCACTGCTGCCACGTGCTTGGCCTCGCCGTTGTGGCTGGCGCAGAGCATGGCGACTTCGGGCGTGCTGAAACCAAAGCGCTGTACGCCACCCGCCTCCACAAAGGGCAAGGCTTGAAAGGCTTTGAGCGTGGATCGGGTGAAGGTGACAAAGTCGGCATCACCGGCCTGCGCCAGCACCTTGCCGTGTGCGTTGACCACGGCGACCGCGCCGAAATGCGTGCATTCGACATAGCCACCGCGGGTGAGTTCAATCAAAGGGACTAAGGCATTCATGGACATAAGGGCTCCGCAAAAGCCCTAAGCATAGTCCGCGCAAAACTCTTGCAGAATAGGGTGATGCCGTTCGTATTGCGAAGTCTGTTGTTGCTAGTTGCCGTGCTGTCTTGCACGAACGCGTGGTGCGTGCACGCCTACGCGCAGTTCGGTGACATCCGCTACCCCGCAGGCTTTACCCACTTTGCCTACGTCAACCCCGACGCGCCCAAGGGTGGGCAAATCGCCATGGTCGCGCCCACACGCGCTTCCAGTTTTGACAAATACAACCCCTTTACCCTCAAAGGCACGCCGCCGCCCGGCCTGTCCAACCTGGTGTTTGAGACCTTGCTGACCGGTAACGCTGAAGAACCCACTACCGCCTACGGCCTGCTCGCGCAAGACATTGCGCTGGCCGCCGACAAACTCTCGGTCACCTTCACGCTCAACCCCCTGGCGCGTTTTCACAACGGCGAACCGGTGCTGGCCGCCGACGTCAAACACTCTTATGACAAGCTGATCAGCAAAGAGGCCGCGCCGCAGTACCGCACCTATTTCAGCGAGGTCAAGGCGGTCACGGTGCTGGGTGATCGCAGCATCCGCTTTGACTTTGTGCGCGCCAACGCCGAGCTGCCGCTGATCGTTGGTGGTCTGCCGGTGTTTCCGCGCAGCTGGGGCGCGGGCAAGCCGCTGGACCAGATCGTGACCGACTTGCCGATTGGCTCCGGACCCTACCGCATCGGCAAGGTCGACTTTGGCAAAGACGTGCAGTACGTGCGCGACCCGGCTTATTGGGGTAAAGACCTCAACGTGCGAAAAGGCACGAACAACTTCGATCGCATCGTCTACCGCCTCTACAAAGACCCCACCGCGCAACTCGAGGCCTTCAAGGCCGGCGAGTTTGATTACATCCAAGCCTTTATCGCCCGCGAATGGGCACGCGCCTACAAGGGCAAGCCCTTTGACAGTGGTCGTTTGATCAAGCGCGAATTGCAACACGGCAACGCGGGGGACTTTCAGGGCTTTATGTTCAACACCCGTGTTCCGAAGTTCAAGGACGTGCG
>CANIRI010000124.1 GCA_947469815.1 Comamonadaceae bacterium
GCTCGGTTTCACCCATGGCGCGGGCCATGGAATCGGTAACCCGGTCGGCATACAAAATCGCTCGGCCTTCCAGGTTACGCGCGGCGCGGCCTATGGTTTGGATCAGCGAGCGCTCGGAGCGCAAAAAGCCTTCCTTGTCCGCGTCCAAAATCGCAACCAGTGAGACCTCGGGAATATCCAGCCCCTCGCGCAGCAGGTTGATGCCGACCAGCACATCAAACGCCCCCAGGCGCAAATCGCGCAGGATTTCGACCCGCTCCACCGTGTCCACATCGCTGTGCAGGTAGCGCACCTTGACACCGTTTTCGCCCAGGTAATCGGTGAGCTGCTCGGCCATGCGCTTGGTCAGGGTGGTGATGAGCACACGCTCAGATTTGTCGACGCGGATGCGGATTTCCTGCAAGACATCATCAACCTGCGTGGTGGCGGGCCGCACCTCCACCTCGGGGTCCACCAGGCCGGTAGGGCGCACCACCTGCTCGACCACGCGGCCAGCGTGTTCGTTCTCCCAGGCGGCGGGCGTGGCCGAGACGAATATGGCCTGGCGCATCTTGGTCTGGAACTCTTCAAATTTGAGCGGCCGGTTGTCCAGCGCGCTGGGCAGGCGGAAACCGTATTCCACCAGCGTGGTCTTGCGCGAGCGGTCGCCGTTGTACATGCCGCCAAACTGGCCGATCAGCACATGGCTTTCATCCAGAAACATCAGCGCGTCTTTAGGCAGGTAATCGGTCAGCGTGGCGGGTGGCTCGCCTGCGGCGGTCCCCGCGAGGTGGCGCGAGTAGTTCTCAATGCCTTTGCAGTGGCCGACTTCGCTGAGCATTTCCAGATCAAAGCGGGTGCGCTGCTCCAGCCGCTGCGCCTCGACCAGCTTGCCCATGCCGACCAGCTCTTTGAGGCGGTCGGCCAGCTCCAGCTTGATCAGTTCCACAGCCTGCAAAACCTGCTCGCGCGGGGTCACGTAATGGCTGCTGGGGTAGACGGTGAAGCGCGGAATTTTCTGGCGGATGCGGCCGGTGAGCGGATCGAAGAGTTGCAGCGATTCGATTTCTTCATCGAACAACTCGATGCGCAGCGCCATTTCGCTGTGTTCAGCGGGAAAGACGTCGATGGTGTCACCGCGTACGCGGAAGGTGCCACGGCTGAAGTCCATGTCGTTGCGCTGGTACTGCATGCGCACCAACTGGATCACCATGTCGCGCTGGCCCATCTTGTCGCCTGCGCGAAGCGTCATCACCATCTGGTGGTAGGACTCCGGCTTGCCAATGCCGTAAATCGCGGACACCGTGGCGACGATCACCACGTCACGCCGCTCCAGCAGGCTCTTGGTGCACGACAGGCGCATCTGTTCGATGTGCTCGTTGATCGCCGAGTCTTTTTCAATGAACAAATCGCGCTGCGGCACATAGGCCTCAGGCTGGTAATAGTCGTAGTAACTGACGAAATACTCCACCGCGTTTTTGGGGAAAAACTCGCGGAACTCGCTGTACAGCTGCGCAGCCAGGGTTTTGTTGGGCGCAAACACAATGGCCGGGCGCCCCATGCGGGCGATCACATTGGCCATGGTGTAGGTCTTGCCCGAGCCGGTCACGCCGAGCAGGGTCTGGAACACCTCGCCATCCTGCAAGCCCTCCACCAATTGCGCAATCGCCTCGGGTTGGTCCCCGGCCGGCGGATAGGGCTGGTACAGCTCAAAAGGCGAGTCGCGGAACTGCACAAAAGTCCCCTGCCCCGCTGGAATATCCAGCGGATGGGGCTGCGGGAGAAGGGCTGGCTCAGGCATAGAACCGCCTAGCTTAAGCCCAATCGGCGGCACGCAGCCGCTGGGTAAAATTGCCCGCCTCTAAACGCCCAGCCGCTGTAGCTGGCAACCACCCTCCAACCTAGGACCCCTCCGCATGTCGCTCTTTTCCGCCGTCGAAATGGCCCCCCGTGACCCGATTTTTGGCCTGAACGAACAATTCAGCGCCGACACCAACCCCCACAAGGTGAATCTGGGTGTGGGCGTGTATTTCGACGACGCCGGCAAGCTGCCGCTGCTGCAATGTGTGCGCACCGCCGAAAAAGCCAGGACCGATGCGCCCAGCGCGCGCGGCTATCTGCCGATTGACGGCATCGTGGCCTATGACGCGGCCGTCAAGAATCTGGTGTTCGGCAGCGACCCGGCCCTGAGCGAGCGCGTGGCCACCATCCAGACCCTGGGTGGCACCGGCGGCCTGAAAATTGCTGCCGATTTTTTGCACCGCCTGAACCCGTCCTCCAAATTGCTGATCTCTGACCCCAGCTGGGAAAACCATCGGGCGGTTTTCAGCACCGCCGGTTTTGAAGTCGGTACCTACGCCTATTACGACGCGGCGGCGCGGGGCATCCACACCGCCGGCATGCTCGCAGACTTGGAAGCCGCAGCCCCCGGCACCGTGGTGGTGCTGCACGCCTGCTGCCACAACCCCACCGGTTACGACCTCACACCAGCGCAATGGGACGCGGTGATTGCCGTCATCCACAAACGCGGCCTGACCGCACTGCTGGACATGGCCTACCAGGGCTTTGGCCACGGCATCGCAGAAGACGGCGCGGTGGTTGGCAAATTTGCCGCTGCCGGCTTGAACTTCTTTGTGGCCAGCTCGTTTTCGAAAAACTTCAGCCTGTACGGCGAGCGCGTGGGCGCGCTGTCGGTGGTCTGCAACGACAAGGCCGAGATGCAAAAGGTCTTGAGCCAGCTCAAAATCGTGGTGCGGACCAACTACTCGAATCCGCCAACCCACGGCGGTGCGGTGGTGGCGGCGGTTCTGGGCAACCCGGCGCTGCGTGCGCAGTGGGAGCAGGAACTGGGCGATATGCGCAACCGCATCAAAGCGATGCGCCAAGGCCTGCGCGACGGCCTGAAGGCCGCTGGCGTGAGCGAGAACATGGATTTCATCACCACGCAAATCGGCATGTTCAGCTATTCGGGCCTGAGCAAGGAGCAGATGCTGCGCCTGCGTAGCGAGTTTGGCGTCTACGGCCTGGACACCGGGCGCATGTGCGTGGCGGCGCTGAACAGCAAGAACATGGACTACGTCTGCGCGTCTATTGCGACCGTCATGAAAAACTGACACCAGGCTTGCCAACTCAGTGGGACATCGGGGGTAAAGCTGGTATATTGCACTGCAACATTTTTAAACGCAGGGAACCTATGCTCTACCAGATTTACGAGACCCAGCGCGCTTTCATTGAGCCCTTCGCGGGCTTCGCCCAAGCTGCCTCCAGGGCCTATTCCAGCCCCGGTTCGGCCTGGAGCTCCAGCCCGCTGAGCCAGCGCATGGCGGCGGGTCTGGACTTGGTGTACCGCCTGAGCAAAGACTACGAGAAGCCCGAATTCAACATCAACGCAGTGGATGTGGGCGGCTCTGATGTTGCGATCCAGCAGCGGGTTGAAATCGCCCGCCCCTTTTGCGATCTGATCCGGTTCAAGCGCTTCTCGGACGACCCGGCCACGCTGGAGGCCATGAAATCGCAGCCCGCCGTGCTGATCGTCGCCCCGCTGTCGGGCCACTACGCCACGCTGCTGCGCGACACCGTCAAAACCATGCTGCAAGGCCACAAGGTCTATATCACCGACTGGAAAAACGCCCGCCTGGTGCCGCTGAGCGAGGGCAGCTTTTCACTGGACGATTACGTCAACGATATGCAGGATTTCATTCGCCATCTGCAAGGCAAATACGGTAACTGCCATGTGATGAGCGTGTGCCAGCCCACCGTGCCGGTTCTCGCCGCCGTCTCGCTGATGGCCAGCCGGGGTGAAACCACTCCCTGGACAATGACCATGATGGGCGGCCCCATCGATGCGCGCAAGTCGCCCACGGCGGTCAACAACCTGGCGATGAACAAGAGCTACGAATGGTTTGAAAACAACGTGATTTACCGCGTGCCGGACAGCTTCCCCGGCGCGGGCCGGCGCGTGTACCCCGGCTTTTTGCAGCACAGCGGTTTTGTGGCCATGAACCCCGACCGCCACGCCACCAGCCACTTTGACTACTTCAAAGACCTGATGAAGGGCGACGACGCTAGCACTGAAGCGCACCGCAAGTTTTATGACGAATACAACGCCGTGCTCGACATGGACGCGCCCTACTACCTCGACACCATCCGCGTCGTATTCCAGGAGTTCAACCTGGTCAACGGCACTTGGGATGTTACATCGCCCACGGGCGTGGCCGAGCGCGTGCGCCCGCAGGACATCCGCAGCACCGCGCTGCTGTCGGTGGAAGGGGAGCTCGACGACATCTCCGGCTCCGGCCAGACCGAAGCCGTGCACGCGCTGTGCACCGGCGTGAACCCGCGTAACCAGCGCCACTTTGAAGCCAAAGGCGCAGGCCATTACGGCATCTTCTCGGGCCGGCGCTGGCGCGATATGGTCTATCCGCAAGTGCAGAGCTTTATCGCGGCGCACACACCGCAACCCAAAGCTCCTGTAGCTGTCGCTGTACCCAAAGCCGTGGCGGTCGCGAAGCCCGCGACAAAGCGGGTTGCAGCAGCTCCTGTGAAACGCGCTACGCCCAAGGCTGCGCCTGTTAAAGCGCCCGTCGTGGCGAAGACCACACGGACTGCCAAGGCTGCGGTTACTGCTCCCGCAGCCAAGAAAAAGGCTGCGGCCAAGCGCGCCGCCCGCTGACAAATCCGACCGTGGGTCAGCCTCCTTCGCCGGAGCAGGCGGCTCCCCCCCGCGCAGCCATGGCGCAGCGCCTGCTCGACGCGCTGCCGCAAACACAGTGCACCCGATGCGGCTACCCGGACTGCGCGGCCTATGCCGATGCCATTGCGCAAGACCATGCCGATATCAACCAATGCCCGCCGGGCGGCGCCGAAGGGGTGGCCCGGCTGGCCGCCATCAGCGGCAAGCCGGTCATTGCGCTCAACCCTGAAAACGGCGGAGAGGCCCAGCGCAGCGTGGTCTTTGTAGACGAGGCCTGGTGCATCGGCTGCACCCTGTGCATTGACGCCTGCCCGACCGACGCCATCTTCGGCACGCACAAGCACATGCACACGGTGATCGAGGCCTATTGCACCGGTTGCGAGCTGTGTTTACCGGTGTGCCCGGTGGACTGTATTCATTTAGAAAATGCCAGCGGCACGGCCACCGGCTGGGCCGCCTGGTCGCCTGCGCAGGCCGATCTGGCCCGCACGCGCTACGCAGCCGCCACAACCCGGCGTGCCGACACGCTGGCTGCGCACCGCAGCAGCAAAGCGGCGCAAGCGCAAGACAAACTGGCCAATATGGCAGCGCACTCCCGCATCACCGACCCGGACGAATTGACGCGCAAAAAAGCGTTTATTGAAGCAGCCATGGCGCGCGCGCGCCAGCGCAAATCAGAGTAGCGCCATCCGCGCAAAAGCGCTCACCACCTCGGGCGGAGCCTGCACCAGCTCGATCAACACGCCTTCGCCTGATACGGGAAATTCCTCGTTGCTTTTGGGGTGCAAAAAGCACACATCAAAACCCGCCGCGCCCTTGCGAATACCGCCCGGCGCAAAGCGCACACCCCGAGCGCTGAGCCATTGCACCGCAGCGGGCAGGTCATCGATCCACAGACCCACGTGGTTCAGCGGCGTGGTGTGAACGGCGGGCTTTTTCTCGGGGTCTATGGGCTGCATCAAATCAACCTCGACCTTGAAGGGGCCGCTGCCGATAGCGCAAATGTCTTCGTCGACGTTCTCGCGCTCGCTTCGAAAGTTGCCGGTCACTTCCAGGCCCAACATATCCACCCACAGGGTTTTGAGCCGCTGCTTATCGGGAGCGCCGATGGCGATTTGCTGGATACCCAGCACCTTGAAGGGACGCGCACTCATACGAACTCCACAATCGCCTGGTCCACACTCAGGCTCTCGCCTTTGACCGCCAGCACTTTGCTGACCACACCGTCGGCGACTGCGAACAGGACGTTCTCCATCTTCATGGCCTCGATCACCGCCACGCGCTCTCCCGCCTGAACTTTTTGGCCTGGCACCACCGCCACTTCGGCGAGCAGGCCGGGCATGGGCGAGAGCACAAAGCGGCTGAGGTCTGGCGGCGCTTTGAAGGGCATGAGGCGGTGCAACTCGGCCATGCGCGGCGAGACCACCAGCACGTCGATGCGCTGGCCGTTGTGCTGCACCCGCAAGGCCAACGGATTCTTGGGCGTGCCACGCTCAACCTGCGCGGTGAAGGGCGCGCCGTTCACGGTGCCGGTGATCGCAATATCGTTCAGACGCGACTGGCTGCGGATGTCGTAACTGCTCGTGCCCACGCGCACACGGGCCGAGCCGGTATCGCCCACAAATTCGTCCACGTGTACCGGCGTGTAGCTGTTGTTGCCGCTGTCCGACAGCGTGACGACCACGTAGTCTTTGCCCGCATCCACGCTGTAGCCGGGCAACTGGCCGCTCAGGCTGGTCGCGCGCTCACGGGACTTGCGCCGCACGAAAGCGGCGAGCGCCACCGGAAAGGCCGCGTCGTCGTGCGGCACGTCCTCGGCACGGAAACCCTGGGCATAGTTCTCGGCAATAAAGCCGGTGTTGAAGTCTCCGGCCACAAACTTAGGATGTGCCAGCAGCGCCGACTGAAACGGGATGTTGCTGGAGACGCCGCGGATCACAAAGCCGTTGAGTGCCTCGCGCATTTTGGCAATTGCGTCCATGCGGTCTGCGCCGTGCACGATCAGCTTGGCGATCATAGAGTCGTAGTACATGGGGATCTCACCCCCGTCCTGCACACCGGTATCCACCCGCACGCCCAGCAAATCTGCCGTGTTGCCTTGGAACATGGTTTGGGCCGGGGGCGCGAAGCGCACCAAGCGACCGGTAGATGGAAGGAAATTGCGAAACGGGTCTTCGGCGTTGATGCGGCACTCCATGGCCCAGCCATCGCGCTGCACCTGCGCCTGCGTCAAAGGCAGCTTCTCGCCAGCAGCCACGCGGATCATCAGCTCCACCAAATCCAGGCCAGTAATGGCTTCGGTCACCGGATGCTCAACCTGCAAGCGGGTGTTCATCTCAAGGAAGTAAAAGCTCTGGTCTTTGCCGACCACAAA
>CANIRI010000125.1 GCA_947469815.1 Comamonadaceae bacterium
CACTGCTTACCACGCCATGTCGGGCGGGCGCCATGATCTGCCGCTGGGCGTGCCCGACCTGATCATCGGGCACGGCGTCATGGGGCGCTTGCTGGCGCGCCTGAACCTGGCGCTGGATTTGCCACCGCCCACGGTCTGGGAAACGCAGGCGGCGCGGCGTGCAGGGAACCACGGCTACCCGGTGGTGCACCCCGATGAAGACAGCCGCAAAAACTACCGTGGCGTCTACGACGTGAGCGGCGACGCCAGCCTGCTCAACACCCTGATCGGGCGTCTGCAGCCCGGCGGGGGCGGCGAGGTGGTGCTGGCCGGTTTTTACAAGGAAGACTTGCGCTTTGCCTACGCACCAGCCTTTATGCGCGAAGCGCGCATCCGCATTGCGGCCCAGTGGTCGCCGGGCGATCTGGTGGCGGTCACGGAGCTGGTACAAAAGGGAAAGCTCGACCTGGAAGGGCTGATTACCCACACCGAAACCCCGGAAAACGCCCAGGCGGCTTACACCACGGCGTTCACCGACCCAAACTGCTTGAAAATGGTGCTGGCTTGGCGGCCGTGATGTCCACGCTGCGGCCACCCATCAGGGAGCTGATATGGAGATGCTGATAGCGGGTTTGGTGATTTTTCTCGGTATCCATGCGCTGCGCGTATGGGGCGAGGGTTTGCGTGGTGCGCTGCTGTTGCGGCTGGGGTCCATGGGTTTTAAAGGGGTGTATTCCATCGCCTCGCTGGCGGGCTTTTATCTGCTCATTGTGGGCTATGGGCAAGCGCGTCTGGAGCCGGTGCAGCTGTGGACGCCGCCGCCCGGCATGGGCCACGCCACGGTGGCTTTGATGTGGGTATCCATGGTGATGCTGGCTTCCGCCGAGATTCCGCGCAACGCCATCAAAGCCCGCCTGCGCCACCCCATGGTGCTGGGCGTCAAAGTCTGGGCCCTGTCCCATATTCTGGCCAACGGCACGCTGCATGATCTGCTGCTATTCGGCGGCTTTCTGGTCTGGGCGGTGCTGAGCTTTCGCGCCGCCCGCCAGCGCGACCGCGCGGCCCTGGAAGCCGGTGACGTGGCTGAGAGCCCTCCAACATCTGCCGCAGCCACCGCGGGCGCGGTGCTGATCGGCACGGCGGCATGGGCTGCTTTTATTATGGTGGTACACGTCTGGCTGATCGGCGTGGCCCCTATTGCAGCCATGGCGGCCTAAGCGGCTGCGCACCGGCCCAACACTTAGAAAACGAGAGAACACGCATGGCATTGACTTTCCCCTTTGCGGCCATTGTTGGCCAGGAAGAAATGACGCTGGCGATCCAGGTGGTGGCCGTGGATCCCAGCATTGGCGGCGTGCTGGTGCTCGGCGACCGGGGCACCGGCAAATCGACTGCGGTGCGCGCCTTGGCCGACTTGCTGCCGCCGATCCGCGTCGTGCAGGGCTGCCCCTATGGCTGCGACCCGGCGGCCACCAATCCCTGTACCCAATGCCAAGCGGCGCGGGCAGCCTCGGGCAAGAAACTCCCAACCCTGGAGCGTCCGGTCCCGGTGGTGGATCTACCGCTGGGCGCAACCGAAGACCGCGTGGTCGGCGCGCTCGATCTGGAAAAGGCCTTGACGCAGGGCGTGAAGGAATTTGCGCCCGGCCTGCTGGCGCAGGCCAACCGGGGGTTTTTGTACATCGACGAGGTCAATTTGCTGGAAGACCATCTGGTCGATTTGCTGATTGACGTGGCCGCATCCGGTGAGAACCTGGTGGAGCGCGAAGGCCTGAGCGTGCGCCACCCCGCGCGCTTTGTGCTGGTGGGCAGCGGCAACCCCGAAGAAGGCGAACTGCGCCCGCAGTTGCTGGACCGCTTTGGTCTGTCGGTGGAAGTGCGCACGCCACAAGACATTGCCTTGCGCGTGCAAGTCATCAAACGCCGCGATGCCTTCGAGCGCGACCCGGCGGGTTTTCGCGCCCAATGGGAAGCCGACAACGCGAAACTGCGCAAAAACATCCTCAAAGCCCGCAGTGCGCTGGAGCGCCTCGAAGTGGGTGACGACATGCTGCACCAGTGCGCCGCGCTGTGCCAGAAACTGGGCACCGACGGCCTGCGCGCCGAGCTCACCCTTCTGCGCACCACGCGCGCCATCGCCGCCCTGCGCGGGGCGAAAAAAGTCAGCCTGGCGCACCTCCGAGAAATCGCCCCCATGGTTTTGCGCCACCGCTTGCGGCGCAACCCGCTGGACGACACGGGATCGAGCGTGCGGGTGCAGCGCGCCATGGACGAAGTTCTGGGCGCTGTTACGGCCGCTGTTACGGGCTCCAAATAGGCCCTCCGGTATCCGGCGCGCATGACCCAGGACCTCCGCACCGCCAGCCCACCTGCGGCGCAGGACGCGCAGCAAGACGCGCCGCCCTCGGTTCAGTGGAGCGACGCGCAACTGCTGCTGCTGGCCTTGCAAGTCGACCCCCTGGGTTTTGGCGGCGTATGGCTGCGCGCCGGGCACGGGCCGGTTCGCGAAGCCTGGCTGGCGCAACTGGCCCGCGCCATGGGCCAACGCCCGCTGGTCAAAGTGCCGCACCATGTCGATACCGAACGTCTGCTGGGCGGCACCGACCTGACCCATACCCTGCAAACCGGCAAGCTCCAGTGGCAGGACGGCGTACTGGCCCAGGCCCATGGCGGCGTCGCCACCCTGGCCATGGCTGAACGCCTGAGTCCGGCCACCGCGGCACAAATGCTTTACACACTGGACAAGGGCCAAATCCGGCAAAACGAGGGCGAGCAGGATTGCCGCTTCGGCATCATCGCCCTGGACGAATCCGGCGAAGACGAGCCGGGCCTGACCCCCGCTTTGGCCGAGCGCCTGGGCGTCTGGCTCAGCCTGGACACGGTCAGCCGTTTCGATAGCCTCAACACCCTGGAACTGCTCAGCGCCGACGAGCTATCCCGCACCCAATCCGACCTGAAACATGTGCAGGCGCAAGACCAGGACCTGGGTGCGCTGTGCCAGGCCGCGCTGGCGCTGGGCATAGACAGCTTGCGCGCGCCTTTGCTGGCTTTGCAGGTGGCGCGGGTGCACGCGGCGCTGAACCAGCGCGATACCTTGGCGCAAGAGGACCTGGCGCTGGCCGCACGCTGGGTGCTCGCCCCGCGCGCCACCGTGGTACCGCCACCCCCACAGGAACCGCCGCCCGAAGAAACCGACAGCCAACCGCCGCCGCCCGAAGAGCCACCCCCGCAGGAAGAGCCGCCGGATGACAGCCCTGCGCCACCCCCGCCCGAGGACCACGGCGAGTCCGAGCAGCCTGAGGTGCCCACGGACCAGGAACTCGCCGAGATGCTGGTTGCGGCCGCCGCTGCCGCCCTGCCCCCGCATCTGCTGGACCGCATGCTGCTGCAGCGCCAGAACGCATCCAAAGGCGTGCGCGCAGCCCCAAGCGGCAGCAGCGGACAGGCGCAAAAACACACGATGCGCGGGCGCCCCTTGAGCCCGCGTGCCGGCAAGCCCCACGCCGGGGCGCGCCTGCATTTGCTGGCCACCCTGCGCGCGGCCGCACCCAAACAAAAACTGCGCCGCCAACCGGCTGGCACGCAGGCCCTGACACGCAATCGCATCAGCCTGTGGCCCGAAGACTTTCATATCCAGCGCTTCGAGCAACGCACCCCCTCCTGCCTGATTTTTGCCATCGACGCATCCGGTTCGGCGGCGCTGGAGCGGCTGGCTGAGGCCAAGGGCGCGGTGGAAATTCTGTTGCAGCAGTCCTACGCGCGGCGCGACAGTGTCTGTGTGCTGGCATTTCGCGGCGCGACAGCAGAGGTGCTGCTGCCGCCCACGCGCTCGCTGGTGCGGGCCAAGCGCGCCCTGGCCGGTCTGCCCGGAGGCGGTGGCACGCCGCTGGCCATGGCGCTGCAACTGGGTCTGGAGCAGGCCATGCAGTTGCAGCGCGCAGGCATGACTCCCAGCTTGGTGGTGCTCAGCGACGGGCGCGCCAACATCGATCTGGCCGGTCTGGGCGGACGGGCACAGGCCAGTGCCGACGCGCTGGCCCTGGCGCAGCGCTGGGCGCTCAGTCCGTGGGCCGCGCTGTGGATTGATACCGCGCCCAAACCCGAGCCACTGGCCCAGGCGCTGGCGCGCAGCATGGGCGCGCAGTACCTGCCCATGCCTTATGTGCAGGCGCAGCGCATGGCCGCAGCCATGCAAACCCTGCGAGGTTGAAGCACGGTGTTGGATGGTTTGTACCCGCCGCTGCAAGCCGCAGATCTGGGCGCGGACTGGCCGCACATGGATCGCAGCCGCTTTGTGCAAACGCCGGGTGTGCGCTGGCATGTGCAGATTGCAGGCAGCGGGCCGGTGCTGGTGCTGTTGCACGGCGCAGGGGCTTCCACCCATACCTGGCGCGATCTGCTGCCCGCCCTAAGCGCAGATTTCACCGTGGTCTGCCCGGACCTGCCCGGCCACGCGCTCAGCCACATCGCCCCTGGATGGCGACCCGGCCTGCGCGAGATGGCGGGGGCGCTGGACGATTTGCTGCGCGCGCTGAATCTGCAGCCGCAGGTGGTCGTTGGCCATTCGGCCGGTGGCGCGGTGGGTGCGCAATGGGTGCTGGAGCGCCAAAGCCAAACGCCCGCTGGCAAGCCCATCTTGATCGGGCTGAATCCGGCTTGGCTGCCCATTCCCGGCATGGCCAGTTGGATGTTCCCCGTGGCGGCCAAGGTGCTGGCGCTCAATCCACTGTCGGCGCTGTGGATCGCGCGCCACGGAAAGCGGCCGGGGGTTATCCAAAAACTCGTGGACGAAACCGGCTCACGGCTCGATGCGCAGGGCGTGGAGTACTACGCGCGCCTGATCCGGCAACCCGCGCATGTACGCGGTGTGCTGGCCATGATGGCGGCATGGGACATGGGAGCATTGGGGCGGCGTATGCCCGAGCTGCGTGGCCCGGTTTTTATGCATCTGGGCGGCCGCGACACCACGGTTCCGACCAGTTGGTCCGGGCGCACCTACGCGGCAGTGGCCCACGCGCGCGGCAGCACGGAGCCGGAACTGGGCCACCTGGCCCACGAGGAGGCACCGGCTTTGGTGGCCGACCACATCCGCAGCTGGGCACTCGAATCCCTCAGCCAAACGGCCCGTTGAGCTGCACGGTGGTCAGATTCAAATATCCGGCAGCGCTGACCCAGACCAGATAGGGCAGATTCATCCAGCCCGCCGCCGGCTCGATGCGGCGCAAAACCAGCACCACGGCGAGCACCGACAGCCATAAAACCACCCATTCCAGCATGGCCCAATCGGGTCGCTGCAGGGTGAAATACAGGTAGCTCCACAGCACGTTACACAGTGCGTTGCAGGCGAATACAAGAATCAGCGCACGGCGCTCAGCGCGGTTGATCGCGGCATACCACGCGAGCCAGCCACTGACGGCGCACAAGGTGAAGATCGTGGTCCAAATCGGGCCGAAGGCGATGTCCGGCGGCTTCCAATCCGGTTGGCGCAAAGCCAAGTACCAGGGCCCTATATCGGTTAGCGAAGCACCTACCGAGGCCACGCCCAGGCTGAGGGCGAAAGCCAGGGGCAGGCCGGGCCACAGCGGTGGGCGTGGCCCCTGGAAAATCAAGCCCGGGCCATCCCGAACAGATGCGCCAAGTCTTTGAAGAAGATACGCACGTGGGCCATGGGTTTCTTACGCACCAGCTCTTTGTTCATGTAGGACTCGAAGGTCAGTTGCTGCACATCTTTGTCTTCGCAGATTTTGACGAAGCGCTCGCGCCGCTTGTCATTCTGGTACCAGAAGTACTGCAAGATACCCAGCACCCAAAAGACTTTGCCATGCAAGCGCATGAACTGCTTACGGGCTTGTTTCAACAAGGCCGGGTTGTTGTGGATGATGGCCTGGTTCACCGCGTGCGCGGCAACACGGCCACCGAACATGGCGTAGTAAATCCCTTCGCCCGATGCCGGGGCCACCACACCGGCCGCATCCCCCGCGAGTACGACGTTGCGGCCGTTTTCCCAGCGCGGTAGCGGCTTGAGCGGGATCGGCGCACCTTCGCGGCGCAGGGTCTCGAGGTGCGCCAGACCACCCAATTCGCGCAGGCGGCCCACGGCGGAACGCAGGGAATAGCCCTTGTCAGCGCTGCCCGTGCCGATGCTCATGGTGTCGCCGTGGGGGAAGACCCAGCCGTAAAAATCGGGCGAGAGCACGCCGTTGTAATAGACGTCGCAGCGGTCCGGGTCGTGGCTGGCGTCATTCTGTGGAGCCTTGACGATCTCGTGGTACGCGAACACGTACTTGGTTTTCTCATAGCCCTCGATAGTCTGTCGCGCCACTTCGGACTTGGCACCGTCGGCACCGATCACATAGCGGGCACGCACGCTGATTGGCGCGTGGTCTTCGTTTTTGCCGGCGGGCGTGTAGTGCACACGGGCCACGCCGTCGGCGTCTTCGGTGATCTTGTCAAAGACCGCACGCACGCGCTGCGCGCCATTGGCCTGCGCCCGCGCGCGCAGCCATTCGTCAAACTCGTCGCGGTTGACCATGCCGACAAAGCCGTTTTCAATCGGGATATCGACTTTTTTGTCGGTGGGCGAAATCATGCGCGCGCAACGCGCCTTGGCCACCAGCAGGTGGTCAGGGATCTGGAAGTCTTTGATCAGGCGCGGCGGGATCGCACCGCCGCAGGGTTTGGTGCGGCCCTGGCGGTCCAGCAGCAACACGGTGCGGCCTTCTTGCGCCAGGTCATCGGCAGCGGTTGCGCCGGCGGGTCCGCCGCCGACAACGACGACATCATATTCTTGGGTTTGCATAGAGTGGCTCCTTGCCAATGGTGAGACGGTACTTACAGGGACAGCGAACACAAATTGGTAGAGAGGCAGCGCAGGGCGTGGTCATGTGGACACCCCATGTTGCAGGCCATAACCCAAGCGCAAGGCCCAGGCACTGACCATCATGCCGGCGACATACAAGGGCACGCCGAAGGCGCTGACCGAGAGGGCTTTTTCAACCGGCGATTGGATAAAACGGTGCATCAGCGGCAACTGCG
>CANIRI010000126.1 GCA_947469815.1 Comamonadaceae bacterium
CGCCCTGGCAGCCGACTTCGGCGCCGCTGATCGAGGCATTTTCTTTGTAAAGCAAGCCGATTGCGCCAGCGGTCAACAAAAAGTCACGGATGCCGTCGTGGTTGGCCCCGGGAACAAAGCGCTCGTAGTAGTGCATGACGGCCGGCACGATACCGGCTGCGCCGTTGGTGGGCGCGGTCACCACGCGGCCTCCGGCGGCGTTTTCTTCGTTCACCGCCATGGCATAGACATTGACAAAGTCGAGGATGGTTAACTGGTCGCGCAAGCCCTCCTCCGGGTGGCTGCTGAGCGCGCGGTGCAATTCGGCGGCGCGGCGCTTGACCAGCAGGTTGCCCGGCAGATGGCCATCGGTGCGGATGCCGCGCGCCACGCAGGCTTTCATCGCGTCCCAGATCGCGTCCAGACCGGCGTTGAGTTCGGCGTCGGTGCGCCAGGCGTGTTCGTTGGCGCGCATGACCTGGGCAATCGTCATTTCGGTTGCCGCGGTGATCGCCAGCAATTCGTCGCCGCTGTGAAATGGATGGGGCAGCACGGTCGCGTCGGCCACGATGCGCGGGGCTTGTTGCGTGGCAGCGTGGTCCGCGTCGGCATCTTCCTGCGAGACCACAAAACCGCCGCCCACAGAAAAATAGCGGCGCTCGTCCAGTTGCACACCGTCAGCATCAAAAGCCAGGAATTTCACTCCGTTGGGGTGGAAAGACAGGGTTTCGCGGCGCAGAAACAGCAGATCGGTTTTCTCAGTAAACGCGATGCGCGTCTGCCCGTTGAGCGTCACCGCCTTATCTTTGCGTATGGTTCTCAGCCGCGCGGCGATGGTGTCGGGGTCAATCGTGTCGGGCATCAGGCCTTCGAGGCCCAGCAGCACGGCAGTATCGGTACCGTGGCCCTTGCCGGTGGCGCCCAGTGATCCGTACAAACGCACCTCGACCCGGCTGGTGCGCGCCAGCAACTTGCTGGCCACGAGCGAACGCGCAAACATGGCGGCGGCCTTCATCGGCCCGACCGTGTGCGAAGACGAGGGACCGATACCGATTTTGAACAGATCGAAAACGCTGAGGGACATGCGCAAAGCCTAGAGGGTTACGAGCAAGCGCTCCCGGGGAATTGTGGGAGGCAGCACCAGTTTTCTATTGTCCGCCACACGACGCGCCTCTATGCCCGGGCGACAGGCCAATTGGCGTTTAGATGAAAGTGGGCGTCGCACAGTGACCGTCGTGCAAGCGATGGCCTGCCGATACTCGCTCCACACACCCCGCACAGCCCGTATTGGAGAACGCCATGAGCGACACCCTGACTCTGCCAGAAGCCGAAACCGACGCCGCCCCGCGCACCCGCCGCAGCGCCGGAGGCCGCGAAGCCAAACGGGCCGCGCGCTCCGCCCGCGTTGCGCAGTCGGCACCCTACATCACCCGCAAGATCCCCTACTTTGAAGTGCTCGACGAAGAAGGTCTGGCCACGATCGAGCGCAACGCCAACACCATCCTGGAAGAAATCGGCATCGATTTCCGCGACGACGCTGAGGCCCTGGACATCTGGCGCAAAGCCGGAGCCGAAATCACCGGCGAGCGCGTGCGCTTTCCCGGCGGCATGTGCCGCGCCATTGTGCAGGCCAGCGCCCCGCGTGAATTCACGCAGTACGCCCGCAACCCGGCGCACAACGTGGTCATCGGCGGCAAAAACACGGTGTTTGCGCCGTCTTACGGCTCGCCTTTTGTGCGCGACCTCGACAAAGGCCGCCGCTACGCCACCCTGCACGACTTCCAGAACTTTGTGAAGCTGGCCTACATGGCCAACGCGATCCACCACAGCGGTGGCACGATTTGCGAGCCGGTCGACCTGCCGGTGAACAAGCGCCACTTCGACATGGTCTATTCCCACATGAAGTACAGCGACAAGCCCTTCATGGGCTCGGTCACCAAGCCCGAGCGCGCGCAAGACACGGTGGAAATGGCCAAGCGCCTGTTCGGCGACAACTTTGTCGACCCCGCCACCGGTAAGAACCGCACGGTCTGCATCAGCCTGATCAACGCGAATTCGCCCATGACCTTTGACGACACCATGCTCGGTGCCGCCAAGGTCTACGCCCGCGCCAACCAAGCCACCATCATCACGCCCTTCATCCTGGCGGGTGCCATGTCGCCAGTGACGGTGGCCGGCACCTGCGCCCAGACCCTGGCCGAAGCGCTGGCCGGTATGGCTTTTGTGCAACTGGTCAATCCCGGCGCGCCGGTGGTGCTGGGCAGCTTTGCGTCCTCGGTGTCCATGCAATCGGGCGCGCCCACCTTCGGCACGCCGGAACCGGCGCTGGTGCTGTACGTGATGGCGGCACTCGCGCGGCGGCTGGGCGTGCCCTTCCGTTCGGGCGGCGGTCTGTGCGGCTCCAAAATCGCCGACGCGCAAGCGGCTTCGGAATCGGCCAACACCATGCTGCCGACTTGCCTGGGTGGCGTGAACTTTGTGCTGCACACCGCCGGTTGGTTGGAAGGCGGTCTGTCCATGGGCTATGAAAAATTCATCATGGACTGCGACCAGGCCGGCATGATGCACACCCTGCTGGCCGGCGTGGACATGAGCGAGAACGGCCAGGCCATGGACGCGATCCGCGAAGTCGGCCCCGGCAAGCACTTCCTGGGCTGCGCCCACACCCAAGCCAACTTCGAGACCGCCTTCTACCGCTCGCCGATCACCGACAACAACAGCTTCGAGCAATGGGAAGCCGAAGGTGGGGTAGACCTGTCAGTGCGCGCCAACGCGCTGTGGAAAAAGCAACTCGCAGAATACGAGGCGCCTCCCATGGACCCCGCGGCGGACGAGGCGGTGTTGGACTACGTGAACCGGCGCAAGGCTTCGTTTGCGGATTCGAATATTTGAGAGACTGACCGTCTATACGGTCAGGAGCGCTCAGTGAGCCGCAGCATCAAGGTCATTGGATGCGCGGGCGACGCCTTGAATCCGTAGTGCTCGTAAAACTGGCGGGCGCCATCGTTGAGCGCATGCACCAGCATGGCGCGCACGCCCGTGTTGTGGGATACCTGAATACAGCGCCGCACCGCATCCTGAAGCAAACCAGCGCCGAGTTTCATGCCCTGCGCCCGGGTATCGACAGCCAGGCGGGCAAGCACCATCACGGGAATCGGATCGGGCATATTCTGGCGAATCACCCGTGTTGCATCGTGGTGCGCAACAGCACCCGCAGCCAAGGCGTAGTAGCCCACGACCTCGCGCGCATCGGTCGTGACGACAAAAGTGCGGCTGGCACCGCTGCTTTGGTTACTGAGCGCGCGGCGCTTGAGCCATTCGTCCAGCATGGCTTCACCGCACGCAAATGCGTGGATCTGGTGATCGGCTGACAAGGGCTCGGGGGCCAGCACATTCATGCTTCCGCCCACGGCGCCTTGAGAGACAACAAGCGATCCAGCCCAGGATTGGACTCCAGAGGGCCATCCAGCAAGGCGTTGAACTGCCGGAATTTCTCGTCATCGAGGCTGAAGAACACCTGATCCAGCAGCACCGACTGGGCCTTGTCGCAGGCGGCCTCGAGCATGAAGTCGGAGCGGTTTTTTCCCAGCAGCTGCGCGGCCTGGTCAATCAGGTTGCGCTGCTGAGGAAGGGCTCGCAAATTGATGGCGGCGTCACGCATAACGATCTCCAAATGAATACACAAAAGATATACAAATCTTAGCTGGGCGTGTAGCTGATGTCAACACACGCAACATCCACTGCAGCCTGGACGGGAATGTTCCGATGACCGCGCCAAGGCCAGGTCGCTACACTGCCAGAGGCATTAGTTCCCATCTCCACCACCCACAACCCCATAAAGGAAGCCCACATGGGACACCTCAGCACCCACGTGCTCGACACCATGCACGGCTGCCCTGCCGCCGGTATGGGCGTGGTCTTGCAACGCATCGAAAACGGTCAACCCGTCGCCCTGCGCACCCTCACGCTCAACCACGACGGCCGCTGCGATGGTGGGCCGCTGCTGGACGCGGCCACTATGGCCGCCGGCCAGTACCGGCTGCTGTTTGCAGTGGCGCCCTACTTCCGCGCGCGCGGCGTGGTGCTGCCAGACCCGGCTTTCTTGGACACGGTGCAGATTGATTTCGGCATCGCCGACGCGCAGACGCACTACCACGTGCCGCTGCTGGTCTCGCCCTGGTCTTACTCCACGTATCGGGGCTCCTAAAGCGTGGAAGCCTACCTGCTGGAATGGGCGGCGCTGCTCTTGCGCTGGACCCATGTGGTGGTGGCGATTGCCTGGATAGGCGCGTCGTTTTACTTTGTGTTTCTGGACAACAACCTCACCCCGCCGATCGACGAGGCCTTGAAAGCCAAGGGCGTCACCGGCGAACTCTGGGCGGTGCACGGCGGCGGTTTTTACAACCCGCAAAAATACCTGCCCGCGCCCCCTACCCTGCCTGCGCACATGCACTGGTTTTATTGGGAAAGCTATGCCACCTGGCTCTCCGGCTTTGCGCTGTATGTGGTGGTTTACCTGCTCAACGCCAGTACCTATTTGGTTGACAAGCGCGTGTTCGAATGGTCCTCGGGCGGCGCGGCGGCACTGGCCTCAATCGGTTTTTTGCTGGCCTTTTGGTTTGTCTACGATGCGCTGTGCCGCACACTGGGACAAAAGAAAAATGGCGACGCGCTGGTGGGCGCAGGCGTGCTGGCGGCGGTGGTGCTGGGCAGCGCGCTGGCCTGCCATTTGTTTGCCGGTCGGGCAGCGTTTGTGCTGGTGGGCGCGATGATGGCCACGGCCATGAGCGCCAATGTGCTGGTCTGGATCATTCCGGGTCAGCGCACGGTGATTGCGCAGCACAAGGCCGGGCAGCCGGTAGACCCGATTCACGGCTGGCGCGGCAAGCAGCGCAGCGTGCACAACACCTATTTCACCCTGCCGGTGCTGGTGGCCATGCTCTCCAACCACTACGGCTGGCTCAGCGGCGCGCCGCACAACTGGGCGCTTTTGGTGGCACTGATGCTGGCGGGCGCGCTGGTGCGCCACAGCTTTGTGGCGCGCCACCAGGCGCTCTTAAACGGGCGGCGCGTGCCTTGGGAATTTGCCGCACTCGGCGTGGCCTTGATTGGGGCGGTGGTGGTGGCATTGGCTCCCGCACCGCAAGCCCCGGCTTCTGCTGCCGAAGCGCCCCCCAGCTTCGCGCAGGTGCAAGCCGTGATCACCCAGCGTTGCGTGGTGTGCCACAACGCGCAGCTCGCCAACAAGGGCGTGATGCTGCACACCCCGCAGGACATCGTCCAGCATGCGCAGGCCATCTACCAGCAGGCCGTGGTCTTGCAGGTTATGCCGATGAACAACGCCACCGGCATCACGCCGGAAGAACGCGCGCTGTTAGGGCGCTGGTTTGCCGATGGGGCCAAGGGCCCTTGATTTCCGCTTAGACCAGCCGCCGCTTAACCGACTCGTCCCATTCGCGCACCAGCACCTGTTTCCCGTTCTCATAGGCCTCCAGCCGCCCGGTGATGTGGAAATGGGTGGCGCTAGCGGTCATGCTGGAGTAGGTCTCGGTCCGCGTGACCCAGTCGCCGCGCGCGGTTTCCATGGACCAGTGGCATTCCTGGCGGGCCGAGAGCGGGTCGTGCGGGAGGATGCGGTAGTACTCGCGCCCGCAACCCCAGGTGGTCAGGCCGTGCTCGGCAATCGTGGAGCGGCCAAAGTCGTCGATGATGGTCATGCGCCGCTCGCCGGTGGCCTGGTCGATCTGCACCTCGCGCTTGTGCCAGGGCGCGTCCAGCTCGATCAGCTCCACCGCCGGTGCGGCCTGCGGCGGTGCGAATTCCGGGGCTTTCTCACCCCGGCGGCGTTTGCGCAGCGGCAGGTCGATGTGGCTCTTGCCGGTATGCACCGTGAGCGTGACCGGCTTGGGCGCGGGCCAGATCAGCGGCCAGTAGCTGGTGGACAGGGACACCCGCAGGCGGTGGCCTTTGGGGATGCGCCAGGCGGTGTCGTCGAGCTGAATCCGCACCGTATAGGTTTTTCCCGGCTCCAGCGCCTGCGGTTTTTCATGCGTGCCACCGGCTGCCAGATGGCCCAGATTGGCCACGGCGTAGGTCAGACGCGAGACCGCGCCGTCGGGCCAGATGCTATTGAGCCGCACGGCCACATGCGCCACCGGCTGGTCCACGCTGAAGGTGAGCGTGAGTGCCGGCGCGCCCATCAAGTCCGCATCGGCTTTGAGAGCCGCGCCGTCAAAAGTCAAAGAGCCGGAATCATCCTGCCGCTGGTCGCCGGGGAATTCGGGGCCGAGCCAAATGATGCAGTACTCGCCGCTGTCCGCGCCCGTGTGCTGGGGCGAGCAGATGCTGCGCCGCGTGGTCTTTTCCGCGCTGTCGCCCAGGCCGCCGCTGTTGAGAAAAAGCGGTTGGCGGGTCACGTGGGGGCCGCTCCAGGCTGCGTCAGCCACCCAGCGCCCGGGCACCTGGCGGATGCTGCCGCCAGGCGGCTGCAAATCCATGATGTAGGTGCGGTGCGCCGGGTCGGACTCGACGCCCGTGGGAATGTCTTTGAGCCAGCGGTCCCACCAGCGCAGGGCTTCTTGCAAAAAGCCGATTCGCGGCTGGGGGACGGCGAAATGCGGGTATTTGTGCGCCCAGGGGCCGACGATGCCTTTGACCGGCGCCTGCACCGTGTCCACCAGTTGCGATACCGCGTTGGTGTAGGCATCGTTCCAGCCGCCAACCGCCAGCACAGCGGTCTGGATCGCGCCGATGTCTTCGCCCACGGAGCCGTGCTTCCAGTAGGCGTCGCGGTGCGGGTGTTGCAGCCAGGGAATGGCCAGCAGCGGCTCGTGTTTGAGCCTGTCCAGCCACATGGCGCGCCAGCGCTCGCCCACGATGGCCGGGTCCGGCGGCCGCGAGGAGTAGGCCAGCATGGTGGCCGACCAGCCCAGGTTTTCGCCCAGCACGCAGCCGCCTTTGTAGTGGATATCGTCGCTGTAGCGGTCCACCGTGGAGCATAGGGTGATGATGGCTTGCAGGCCCGGC
>CANIRI010000127.1 GCA_947469815.1 Comamonadaceae bacterium
ATGCGCCCTCTGACATCCACGTGACGCAGCCTGACATCGGTAGCGATTTCGTGGTGCACAAGGCCCGCGCCAGTGACTTCCCCTCCAGCCCGGAGGACACCATCAGTTCCTTGTTCAATCTGGATTTGACCAACCCGCAAGAGAACATCCGTCTTGGCAAATTTTTGAATTTGGAGAAAACGTTCGCGGTGGAGCTGTCGATCGACCACAGCAAATACAACGTTGACCTGGGGCAGACGGTTGCGGTGACCGGAACCGTCAAAAACGCGGCCTACAACAAGGATATGGTCGTCACGTCTGATAACTTTGGTTACAACTTGCACAACGGGCTGAACCACGTCATGGTGAACGCGGTTTGGTTGCGCCATCTGCGCGGGCCTGAAAATCAACCTGGCGATTTGCAGCTGATCAGCCGCGTTGGCGCGGGGATCTTGGTGCCGCACGCAGACAACACGATCTTCAGCAATGCCAACGAGGTTGGCCCCAAGAACACGAATGTCTGCTGTTTTTCCAGCACCGACTGGTGGCAGATCAATGGTTGGACAGCCGGTGTGGAGGTGGGCTTGCGCTACCGGGTGTACAAAGCCCTGTACGTGGAACTGACCGCCAAAGGGGCCTATGGTGTGCTGCGCGGCGTGCCGGTCTACAAGGGCACAGCGGACCAAACCATTTGGATGAGCGAGCAGGTCTTGTCGACCGGTTTCCTCTTTTAACCGGCGCGGCGCACCCGCAGCAGCTCATCCAGAATCAAGCAGCCAGCGCCCAGCGTGATGGCGCTGTCGGCCAGGTTGAATGCCGGGAAATGCCAACCCGCAGCATAAAAATCCAAAAAGTCGATCACATAACCATAGACCACGCGGTCGATCAAATTGCCCACCGCGCCGCCCAGCACGCAGGTCAGCGCAAAACAGAACAGGCGCTGCCCGGCGTGGCTGTACAAAAGGTAGACGATGAAAATCGACGCGCCCGCCGAGAGGCCCGTAAACAACCAGCGCTGCCAGCCGCCCGCGTCGGCCAGAAAAGAAAACGCCGCGCCAGTGTTGTGCACCCGCACGATATTGAAAAAGCTGGTGATGGCTGTGCCTTCGCCCAGTTCATACAGGCCTGCAATCAGCACCTTGGTGATCTGGTCTGCCAGCACCAGCACCAGCGCCAGCGCCAGCCAATGCAAGAGCTTGAAACCGCCCGCGCCGCCGCGCCGCGCCATCAGGCGAAGTGGCGGGATTCGCCCGCGCCAGACAGGTTGGAGACACAACGCCCGCACAGCGCCGGGTGGTCGGTCGCTGCGCCGACGTCATCGCAGTAATGCCAGCAGCGGGCGCACTTGACGGCCTTGGAAGCCTCAGTTTGCACGGCCAGCGCCGCACCGGTTTGAAGGTGGACGGCCGAGGTGATGAAGGCAAATTTCAGGTCTGTGCCCAGGCCGCTGAGCAGCGCGTGGTCAGCCGCTTCTAGCGTGAGCGTGACCTCGGCTTGCAGCGATGCACCGATTTGACCAGCAGCCCGCAGCACTTCGATGTCTTTGTTGACCAGATCCCGGATCTCTCGAATCCGATCCCACTTGGCCACCAAAGCGGCGTCTGCTGGCTGCATGGGCACATAGGTTTCCAGAAAAATCGATTCCGATGTACCAACCACGCCCCAGGCCTCTTCGGCGGTGAAGCTCAGGAAAGGCGCCATCCAGCGCAGCATGGCCTGGGTGATCTGCCACAGCGCGGTCTGCGCGGAGCGGCGCGCCAGCGACTCCGGCGCGGTGGTGTAGAGCCGGTCTTTGAGCACGTCCAGGTAAAACGCGCCCAGGTCTTCGGAGCAGTAAATTTGCAAGCGCGTGACCACCGGATGGAATTCGTAGCGGCCAAAGCAGCCGCCTTCGAACATGCCGGTTTGCGGGTTGCGTACGCCGGCAATCTCGGCTTGCAGTTGCGCCGCGCGCGCCAGGGCGTAGCGGTCGATCTCCAGCATGTCGGCGGGTACGACCGTGTGCTTGGCCGGGTCGAAATCGCTGACGTTGGCGAGCAAAAAGCGCAAGGTGTTGCGGATGCGGCGGTAGGCGTCCACCACCCGCGCCAGGATTTTGTCGTCGATGTTGAGGTCGCCCGAGTAGTCGGTGGCTGCGACCCACAGGCGCACAATTTCTGCGCCCAGTTTTTCGTTGAGCACCTGCGGCTCCACCGTATTGCCAAGGCTCTTGCTCATCTTGCGGCCCTGGCCGTCGGTGGCAAAACCGTGCGTCAGCAGGCCACGGTAGGGCGCGCGGTCGTACAAGGCGCAGCCCAGCAGCAGCGAGCTGTGGAACCAGCCGCGGTGCTGGTCGTGACCCTCCAAATACAGGTCCGCTTCCGGCCCGGTCGCATGGAAGGGTGGCCGTGCATAAGCGTCCTTGTGGCTGCCGCGCAGTACGTGTTCAAAGGTGGAGCCGGAATCGAACCAGACTTCCAGGATATCGGTGCTCTTGGTGTAGCTGTCCGCATCGTCTCCGGGCTGGTTCAGGATCTCGTGCACGGTTGCGCGGCTCCAGGCCTCGATACCACCGCGTTCCACCATCTCGGCTGCCAGATCCACAATGTCCATGGTGCGGGGATGCAATTCGCCCGAATCTTTGTGCAGAAAAAACGGTACGGGTACGCCCCAGCTGCGCTGGCGTGAAATGCACCAGTCCGGCCGGCTGGCAATCATGTCGCGCAGGCGGGATTTGCCGTTTTCGGGGTAGAACTGGGTCTGCTCGATCGCGTCCAGTGCCAGTTGGCGCAGGGTTTTGGGCGCTTTGTCTTGGGTGAAGACGCCCACGCCCTCGTCCATGCGCACAAACCACTGGGCGGCGGCGCGGTAAATCACCGGGGTTTTGTGGCGCCAGCAATGCGGGTAGCTGTGCGTAATGGGGTGGGTGGCCATCAGGCGGCCGGCATTTTGCAGGGCTTCCAAAATGACCGGCACGGCTTTCCAGATGTGTTGTCCGCCGAATAGCGGGAAATCAGCGGCATACGCGCCGTTGCCCTGGACCGGGTTCAGGATGTCGTCGTAGGCCAGCCCATTTGCCACGCAGGAGTTGAAATCTTCCACGCCGTAGGCGGGGGAGGAATGAACGATGCCGGTGCCGTCGTCGGCGGTGGCGTACTCGGCCAGGTAGACCGGTGCGGTGCGGGCAAAGCCGGCGTCCACGTGGGACAGCGGGTGGTGAAATTCGATCAGGTTGAGCTTGTCACCCAGCGCGGTGGCCACGACGCTGCCGCTGAGCTGCCAGCGCTCCAGGCATTTGTCCACCAGCGACTCGGCGCAGAGCATCAGGCCCTTTGGCGTATCCACCAGCGCATAGACCAGGGCCGGGTTCAGGTTCAGCGCCTGATTGGCCGGAATCGTCCACGCGGTGGTGGTCCAGATCACCGCAAAAGCGTCTTTCTCGATCCGGGGCAGGCCGAATGCGGCGGCCAGTTTCTCGGGCTGGGCGCACAAAAACGCCGCGTCCAGCGTGTCGCTTTTTTTGTCCGCGTATTCGATCTCAAATTCCGCCAACGACGAGCCGCAGTCAAAGCACCAGTACACGGGCTTCAAACCCCGGTAGACGAAGCCGCGCTCAATCACCCGCTTGAAAGCGCGAATTTCGCCCGCCTCGTTGGCCGGATCCATGGTGCGGTAGGGCCGGGCCCAGTCGCCGAGCACGCCCAGGCGTTTGAAGTCTTCGCGCTGCTGGCCGATTTGCTCCGTGGCGAAGGCGCGACTTTTGGCCTGCATGTCATCTCTAGAGAGTTTGCGGCCGTGCAGCTTCTCAATCGCGTTTTCGATCGGCAGGCCGTGGCAGTCCCAACCGGGGATGTATTGCGCGTCAAAGCCGGCGAGCTGGCGTGACTTGACAATCATGTCTTTCAGGACTTTGTTAACAGCGTGGCCGATGTGCAATTTGCCGTTGGCGTAGGGCGGGCCGTCGTGCAAGACAAACAGCGGTGCGCCCTTGCGCGCGACCCGCAGGCGCTGGTACAGACCTGATTCGTCCCAATGTTTGACCCAGCCCGGCTCGCGCTTGGGCAGGTCGCCGCGCATGGGGAAGGGCGTGTCCGGCAGGTTCAGGGTCTTGGAATAGTCGGTGGCGTCGGTCATGGGTGTCTCAAAAAAATCGCTGCGGGGGCGGGCCAGAAGGCGTGGCAGGCGGATGCGCCGGGTGTGCTGGTCAGCTCGGGAGGGGACGCGGGGCCAAGTGCGTCATTGCGGGCCCCGTCAAATTCGGGCCGCCAGCCAGGCTCTGGCGTCATCGCAGTCTTGGTGTATGCCGCGCGTGAGGGCTTCCAGGCCCTCGTATTTCAATTCATCGTGTAGTTTGTGCAGCAGTTCCACACGGGCAATTTTACCGTAGGCCCCCTCCGCGCCCAGGCTGGCAGGCCAGTCCAGGCAATGGGTTTCCAGCAGCACCCGTCCGCCGTTGACGTCGTCTGGATCGAGTGAAGGTCGCACCCCCAGATTGGCCACGCCGGGCAGGGCTTGGGCCGCAAGGCCGTGGACCAGCACCACAAAAATGCCGCTGGCGGCGGGTTTCCAATGGGCAAAACGCATATTCAGCGTGCGAAAACCGAGTTCCCGGCCCAGCTTGCGTCCATGGACGATGTGACCCGAGATGGCATAGGGCCGTCCCAGCAGTTTCGCGGCCTGCGCCATGTCGCCCTCGGCCAGCGCCTGGCGCACGGCCGAGCTTGAGGCCCGCAGGCCGTGGACCTCGTAGCTGTTCATCCGCGCCACATCAAAACCTTGCGCGGAACCGGCGGCATCCAGCATGGCGTAGTCGCCCGCGCGCTTGGCGCCAAAGCGGAAGTCGTCCCCGACTAGCACATAACGCACACCCAATCCTTGCACCAAAACGGTGCTAATGAAGCTGTCTGGCGGCTGTGCGGCCAGTCTGGCGTTGAAGGGGAGGACGATGGTCTGGTCGACCCCGCATTGGGCCAGGCCCTCAAGTTTGTCCCGCAGCGTGCCCACGCGGGCAGGGGCGAGGCCCGGTTGTTGCAAGGTTTTTGCAAAGTAGTCACGGGGATGCGGCTCAAAGGTCAGCACGCAGCTCGGGACGCGGCGGCGCTGCGCTTCGGCGCGCAGCAGCGCCAGCATGGCCTGGTGCCCGGCGTGCACGCCGTCGAAATTGCCAATGGTCAGCGCGCAGGCCGGGGCGACGGTGGGGTGCTGGAAACCGCGGAATACCTGCATACGGGGGATGTCTGAGCCTTCATCTAAACAGGGTATATTGTCCTCGACAGGGCACAGTCGGCCATCAGCCGCCGGGAGTCCTGGATACCCGCGCAATGTGAACCGTTTACCGGAGGCTCTGTGTGAAAGTATTGAAGTTGTCGGCCCAGGGGCTGCCGCAGTCCTGGATTTCGATGGAGCAGGCGGTCGTTCATTACGCTTCGGACGAGGTGCGCTGGGAGTCCGGCGGTGAGGTGGCCGTGTTCCGCGGCGGGCACAACGCCATCACCGGCATCCAATCGGTGATCCGGGTCAACAGCATCATCGGCACCCGCGGCGTGCCCCGGATCAACCCCTTCAACCTGCGCCCTACGCTCACCAACGCCAAACTGTTTGTGCGTGACCGCAATGTCTGCGCATATTGCGGCGCACCTTTCCACGAAACCGAGCTCACCCGCGAGCACATCATTCCTTTTGCCCAAAAGGGAGCCGACACCTGGATGAACGTGGTGACCGCCTGCCGGCCCTGCAACCACCGCAAGAGCCACCGTACGCCGGAACAGGCGCACATGCCGCTGCTCTACGCGCCGTACGTGCCCAGCCTGTGGGAAGACTTCATTCTGCGCAACCGCCGCATCCTGGCCGACCAGATGGAGTTCCTGATGTCGCATGTGCCGCGCTCCTCGCGTTTGCTGATCTAGATTTTCGCTGGAGCGGCCACCTGGCAGCTCCTGTTTGCGCCCCGGTTGGAAGGCGCCTCCGCACAAGAAGCCCCCAGGGCCGGCGGATGGTTTTTGGGAGGAAACAAACTGTGTCTGAAATCTACACACGCCGCTTGGCGACTGCCCGATTGGCGCTGGGTGGAATGGCTTTTCTGCCTGCGTGGGCCACCGCCGCCACCGTGCAGGCTGCGACCCCGCTGGCTGTTCGCCCCGCCATTGAACTGGCTACCGAGTGGACAAGCGGGCTTTCACCCGCTGATTTCGCGGTCAGCGAAAAGCTTGATGGTGTGCGGGCGGTTTGGGATGGCATGAGTCTGCGGTTTCGCAGCCGCCGCCCCATGGACGCGCCCGATTGGTTTACGGCTGGCTTGCCGCCCGAGCCGCTGGATGGGGAATTGTGGATGGGCAGGGGAAGCTTTGACCGCCTGAGCGGAACCGTGCGCAGCAGCCCACCTGACGGCCAGGCCTGGCGGGCTGTGCGCTACATGGTGTTCGACATTCCCAGGGCGCAGGGAAGCTTTGCCCAGCGCTACGCACGTTTACAAGCGCTAGTTACCCAAGTTGGCTGCGATTGGCTGCACGCCATTGAGCAATTGCCGGGCACGGATGCCCGCGCATTGCAGCAGCGCTTACATGCGGTGTCTGCTGGGGAAGGGGAGGGTCTGGTGCTGCACCGCTGGGATGCGCCCTGGGCGCCGGGGCGCAGCGGGGCTGTGCGCAAGCTGAAGTTGCAGCCGGATGCCGAGGCCACGGTGCTGGGGCATATCCCGGGCAAGGGCCGGTACGCTGGTCAGACAGGTGCGCTGTTATTGCAAATGCCCGACGGTCCGCGTTTCGCGCTGGGCAGCGGATTGACCGATGCGCAGCGTGCCGAGCCGCCATCCTTGGGTGCGCAAGTAACCTACCGGTACCGGGGTTTGACGCCGGCGGGCATCCCCAGGTTTGCGACGCTCCTACGGGTGCGCGAGGCGGAATAGAGGTGGCCGGTGGGGATAATCCCCGCATGCGCAATATCGTTTTGTTGATTTCCGGCGGCGGCTCCAATATGGCCGCCATCGTGGCCGCCGCGCAGAGGGAAGATTGGCCGGTCACGCTGGGCGCGCGCATCGC
>CANIRI010000128.1 GCA_947469815.1 Comamonadaceae bacterium
ATGAATTGATTGAGAGCGAGCAGGTGTCGTTTGCGGCGGGGGTGCCCACGGTGTGGCAGATGCTGCTGTCGCACATGGGGCAGGGGGATTTGCGGTTCTCATCGCTCAAGCGCACGGTGATCGGCGGCTCGGCCTGCCCGCCGGCCATGATCGCGGCGTTCAACGACGTCTACGGCGTGGAAGTGCTGCACGCCTGGGGCATGACCGAAATGTCTCCGCTGGGAACCGTGTGTACCTTGAAGAATAAACACCTGGGTCTGGACGAGGCCGACAAAATGCAGGTGCGGGTCAAACAGGGCCGGGGTTTCTATGGTGTGGACATGAAGATCGTGGACGAGGCCGGTGCCGAGTTGCCCTGGGACGGCAAGGCCTATGGCGATTTGCTGGTCAAAGGCCCTTGGGTGCTGAGCGCGTACTTCAAAAACGACGGTGGCTCGCCCTTGGTCGACGGCTGGTTTCCCACCGGCGATGTGGCCACTATCGACCCCGACGGCTATATGCAGATCACCGACCGCAGCAAAGACGTGATCAAGTCCGGCGGCGAATGGATCAGCTCGATCGATGTGGAGAACATCGGCATGGCGCACCCGGCCGTTGCCATGGCCGCCTGCATCGGCATGGCCCACCCCAAATGGGACGAGCGGCCCGTGCTGGTGGCGGTGAAAAAGCCAGGCGCTGCGGTCACGCGCGAAGAATTGCTGGCCTTCTTTGAGGGCAAAACCGCCAAATGGCAAATCCCGGATGACGTGATTTTTGTCGACGCGATTCCGCTGGGTGGCACCGGCAAGATGCAAAAAACCAAGTTGCGCGAGATGTTGGCCGATTACCGGCTGCCAGCCCTCTAAGCCCATGGCGGCGGGCCAGTGCGCCGCCTGATCACACCGCATGGAATTCTTCCTCACCACGGCACTCAACGGCCTGAGCTACGGGCTGATGCTGTTCATGCTCAGCGCCGGTTTGACGCTGACCTTCAGCATGATGGGCGTGCTCAACTTCGCCCACGCCAGTTTTTATATGTTGGGTGCTTACCTGGGTTTCAGCATTGCGCAAAGCTGGGGTTTTTGGGCCGCGCTGGTGCTCGCCCCGCTGGCGGTGGGTGTGCTGGGCGCGCTGTTTGAGCGGCTGTGCCTGCGCCGGGTCCACGCACTGGGCCATGTGCCGGAACTGCTGGTGACCTTCGGCTTGTCCTACATCGTGCTGGAAATCGTGCAACTGGTCTGGGGCCGCTCGGCCCTGGACTTTTCCCCGCCCGCGTCACTGCAAGGCCCGGCTTTCACGTTGGTACACCGTGCGGGTGAGGGCTTAGATTTTGTGTGGGGCGCGCCGCCCGACGGAGTGTGCAGCAGCCTGGCCGATGCCGCCCTGCGGGTTTCGTGTTCACCTTTCCCCGCCACGCGCGCGCTGATGGTGGTGGTGGCGCTGTTGATGCTGGCGCTGATCGCCGCGCTGCTGACCCGCACCCGCACGGGGCTGGTGGTGCGTGCTGCGCTGACCCACCCCGAGATGGTCAACAGCCTGGGACACGACCTGCCGCGCCTGTACATGCTGCTGTTTGGCGCGGGTACTGCGCTGGCGGCTGTGGCTGGGGTGGTGGGAGGCAGCACGTATTTGACCGAACCCGCTATGGCCGCGAGCATGGGGGCCATGGTGTTTGTGGTGGTGGTCGTGGGCGGGCTGGGGTCGCTGGGTGGCGCGTTTGCAGCCTCGCTGCTGATTGGCTTGCTGCAAACCGCTGCGGCTGCGGCCGATGTGTCCGTTGTGCCCGGCGTGACGCTGGCCCGGCTGGCACCCGCGCTGCCTTTTGTGCTGATGCTGCTCATGTTGGTGATACGTCCGCAGGGCTTGCTGGGTCGACCTTCGGCGTGAGCGGTATGCGCAGTTTGTTTGGCTTGCGCGATTGGATAGTCTGGCCCTTGTGCGCGGTGTTGCTGGGGCTTGCGCCCCTGTTTTTCAGTGGCAGTTTTGCGCTGGCGCTGTTGTCGCAAATGGGTATTGCCATCGTCGCCTGTTTGTCTTTCAACCTGCTGTTCGGGCAGGGTGGCATGCTGAGTTTCGGCCATGCGGTGTATGCCGGTCTGGGCGGTTTTGTGGCCATGCATGCGCTCAATATGTTCAGTGCCGGCGCGGGCTGGTTGCCGGTGTCGCTGGTGCCCTTGTGTGGTGGTCTGGGTGGGCTGGCATTCGCGCTGGTGTTTGCGTACCCCAGCACGCGCCGCGCGGGCAGCAGCTTTGCCATGATCACCTTGGGTTTGGGTGAACTGGTGTATGCACTGACCACGCTGCTGCCGGGATTTTTCGGCGGCGAGGCCGGGATCGCCGGTAACCGGGTCAACGGCCACACGGTGTGGGGTCTGAGTTTCGGGCCGGCGATCGAGCTGTATTACCTGCTGGCGCTGTACACCCTGGTCTGCGCGCTGCTGATGTATCTGTTCACCCGCATGCCTTTGGGGCAGCTGCTCCAAGCGGTGCGCGACAACCCGCAACGTGTCGCGTCCATTGGCTATGACCCGCAGCGGGTGCGCTACCTGGCCATGTTGCTGGCCGGGTTTTTTGCCGGAGTGTCGGGCGGTATGGCCGCGCTGCATTTTGAGATCGTCAATGCCGAGGCCGTGGGTTCGGCCCGCTCTGCGGCGTATCTGGTTTTCACGGTGCTGGGCGGCACCGCCAGCTTTACCGGACCGGTTCTGGGTGGCGTGTTGATGGTCTTGTGCACCGTGTTGCTCAGCGCCTGGACCAAAGCCTGGTTGTTGTACCTGGGGCTGGGCTTTGTGCTGGTGGTGGTGTATGCGCCCGGTGGCCTGGCCGGGGTGCTGGCGCAGCAACTGCGCCTGGCGCGCAGTGGCCGGCTGCTGCCCCTGTTGCCCTGGTACGGCGCACTGGCTGCGAGCGCTTTGGTGGCGCTGTGGGGTGTAGCGCTGGCCATCGAGATGCTGTACCACCAGCAACTCCACGCCGCCAGCGGCAGCGCAGTCACGTTTTTGGGCCTGGCCTTGGATACGGCCACGCGGGGCAGTTGGTTCACTGCGCTGGGCCTGCTGCTGGCCGGTGGCTTGCCATGCGTATGGGTGTATCCGCGTTGTGCGGCGCGCTACGCGCAAGCCCATGCGGCGGCGGGGCTGGATGCGCAACCGGGCCTAGCGCGGGGGGTCTGGTGACGCCGCCCCCGGCACTGGTCTTGCAGGCGCTGCACAAGCGCTTCGGCGCTACCGAGGTCGTCTGCGGCGTGGACTTGTGCGTGCAAGCGGGGGAGCGTGTGGCGCTGATTGGCCCCAACGGTGCGGGCAAGTCCACGCTGTTCAACCTGATCAGCGGGCATGCGCAGCCCAGCGCAGGAGCGGTGCAATTGCACGGACGCAGCATCACTGGCTTGCAGCCCTTTGCGATCGCCCGGCTGGGGTTGGCGCGCAGCTTTCAGATCAGCAATGTGTTTCCCCAGCTCAGCGTGTACGAGAACCTGCGCTGCAGCGTGCTGTGGAGCCTGGGCTACGGCTACACGTTCGCGCGCTTGCTCAGCTCCATGCACGACGCCACGTCCCACACCGATGCGCTCTTGGAGCGCGTGGGTTTGAGCGCGCAGGCGCAGACCCTGGCCGCGCATCTGCCCTACGCGCAGCAGCGTGCGCTGGAGTTGGGAATCACCTTGGGCAGCGGGGCCGATGTGGTGTTGCTGGACGAGCCCACGGCCGGTATGAACCGGGCTGAGGCGGCGTACTTCACCGATTTGATCCGCAGCGCCACGGCGGGCAAAACCCTGCTGCTGGTGGAGCACGATATGGATGTAGTTGCCGATCTGGCCGACAAAATTGCTGTGCTGGTGCAGGGGCGCATCATCGCTTTCGGCCCGCCGCAGGAGGTGCGCGCAGACCCGGCGGTGCAAGCGGCTTACCTCGGCACAGCGGCCTGAATATGGACGCGACTAAGCCTGTTTTGGAGCTCACCGGTTTGCAAGCCTGGTACGGCAAGAGTCAGGTCTTGCATGGTGTGAGTTGCGCGGTGGGCGCGGGTGAAATTGTGGCGGTGCTGGGGCGCAACGGCGCGGGCCGCTCCACGCTGGCGCGCGCCATCATGGGCTGGGTGCAGTCCACCGGCAGCGTGCGGGTGCACGGGCAGGAGATGCTGGGCCAGCCGGTGCATGCGCGGGCCCGCGCGGGCTTGGCTTATGTGCCCGAGAGCCGCGACGTTTTCCCGGGCCTGACGGTGCAACACAACCTGGCCCTGGGCCAAAAGCCCGGTCAGCGCCATGCGCGCTGGACGTACGCCGACATGTACCGCCTGTTCCCGCAACTGGCTTTGCGCCGCGACACGCTGGCGGGCGTCTTGTCCGGTGGTGAGCAGCAAATGCTGGCGCTGGCGCGCGCGCTGATGGGCGACCCGGACCTGCTCATCGTCGACGAACCCACCGAAGGTTTGGCACCGCAGTTGGTCGCCCAGGTGGCGGATTTCCTGGTCGTGCTGCGCGAACGTGGCGTGTCGGTGCTGCTCATCGAGCAAAAACTCCCGGTGGCGCTGCGCATCGCCGACCGCTGCCTGGTCATGGGCCATGGGCGTGTGGTGTTTGACGGAGCGCCTGCGGCCTTGCCAGCCGCGACAATGGCTGCTTTTCTGGCCCCTTAAGGGCCCTGTTTTCAAAGGATTCCCCCTATGCATGCCGACTACCAGCTCCACGGTGACGTGGCCCTGATTACCCTGAACAACCCACCGGTCAACGGCCTGGGCTACCAGACCCGCGTCGCCCTCATGGATGCGCTCTCAGATGCGCTGGCTGATGCGGCGGTGCAGGCCATCGTCATCAACGGTGCGGGCAAAGCCTTTTGCGGCGGAGCCGATATCCGCGAGTTCGACACCCCGGCGGCTTTTCAAGAGCCGAATTTGCATACGGTGATTGCTGCGCTGGAGCAGTGCACCAAGCCGGTGGTGGCCGCGATCCACGGCACGGTCATGGGTGGCGGGTTGGAGCTGGCCCTCGCTTGCCACTACCGCATCGCCGCGCCTGGCACGCAGGTGGCCTTGCCCGAGGTCAAGCTGGGGCTGCTGCCCGGTGCCGGAGGTACGCAGCGCCTGCCGCGCGTCATCGGGGTGGAGCCGGCCCTGAACATGATCGTGAGCGGCGACGCGGTTGCAGCGGAGCGGCTGGCGGCGATACCCGGTCAAAGCCTGTTCCAGCGCCTCAGCGCCAGCGCGGATGCGCTACTGTGCGAGGCGCTCGCTTTCGCCCGCACAGTGGCGTCTGTGCGCCCGCTGCCGCTGGTGCGTGCGCTGCCTTGCAGCCACCCGCAGGGCGATGCGTACTTCCAGTTCGTGCGCAATATGCTGGGCCCGTCGACTAAAAACCTTCCTGCGCCGCTGCAATGTGTGGACGCGGTGCGAGCCGCTACGCGGCAAGCGTTTGATGCCGGGCTGTCCACCGAGCAGGCCATCTTTGCCCGCCTGATGGCCACGCCGCAAAGCCGGGCGCTGCGCCACCTGTTTTTCGGTGAGCGTGCGGCGTCCAAAATTCCGGATCTGCCCGCGAACACGGCGCTGCGCACCGTGGCGTCGGTGGCCATCATCGGCGCTGGCACCATGGGCAGCGGCATTGCCATGAATTTTCTGAACGCGGGTATCCCGGTGCAGATGCTGGAGTTGCAGTTTGACGCGCTGGAGCGTGGCGTGGCTACCATGCGCCGCAATTACGAGGCGCAGGTCAGCAAGGGCAAGCTCAAACCTGAGGCGCTGGAGCAGCGCATGGCTTTGCTGCGCACCACGCTGCAATACGACGATCTGGCGCAGGCCGATCTGGTGATTGAGGCGGTGTTTGAAGACATGGGCGTGAAGGCGACCGTGTTCAGGGAGCTGGACCGTGTGATGAAGCCTGGCGCCATCCTGGCGTCCAACACCTCCACGCTGGACGTGAATCAGATTGCCGCGTGCACGCAGCGCCCGCAAGACGTGGTGGGCCTGCATTTTTTCAGCCCGGCGAATGTGATGAAGCTGCTCGAGGTGGTACGCGGCGCGAAGACCGCTCCCGATGTGCTGGCCACCGTGATGGTGCTGGCTAAGAAGATCCGCAAGACGGCGGTGGTGTCCGGCGTATGCGACGGCTTTATCGGTAACCGCATGGTGGAACAGTACCTGCGCCAAGCCGGTTTTTTGCTCGACGAGGGTTGCAGCCCGCAGCAGGTGGACAAGGCCATGGAAGCCTTTGGCATGGCGATGGGCCCGTTCCGCATGAGCGACCTGGCGGGCAACGACATCGGCTGGGCGATCCGCAAGCGCCGCGCCATCGAGAACTCGGGCATGCGCTACAGCCCCACGGCTGATGCCATATGCGAGTTGGGTCGATTCGGGCAGAAGACCGGCGCGGGTTGGTATGACTACGTGGCGGGCAAGCGCGACGCCATACCCAGCGCGGCAGTGAGCGCCACCATCGACACCTGCCGCAGCGCGCAGGGCATCACACCGCGCAAGATTGGCGCGCCCGAGATCGTGCAGCGCCTGGTGCTGGCCCTGGTGAATGAGGCGGCGCATATTTTGGAAGAAGGCATTGCCACCCGCGCCAGCGATATCGACATCGTCTACTTGTACGGCTATGGCTTCCCGGCCTTTCGCGGCGGGCCGATGCTGTACGCCGATGAGCTGGGCCTATTCACCGTGGTGCAGACCATGCAGCGCTTTGCTGCCAACCCGCATGCCGACGCTGGCTTCTGGCAACCCGCGCCCCTGCTGGCCCGTTTGGCCGCAGCCGGTCAAACTTTCAATTGAGGATTCCCCCATGACCGCTGCCCTGATTGTTTCCACCGCCCGCACCCCGCTGACCAAAAGCTGGAAGGGTGCTTTCAATATGACCCACGGTGCGACCTTGGCCGGTCATGCGATTGCCCACGCGATTACCCGCGCCGGTATTAAGGCTGGTGAGGTGGACGACGTGCTGATGGGTTGCGCCTTTCCCGAGGGTGCGACCGGTTCCAACATCGCCCGC
>CANIRI010000129.1 GCA_947469815.1 Comamonadaceae bacterium
CGCGTGAGCACGATGCGCTGCACCGCGCTGCGTTGCAAGGCGTCTACGGCGGCGGCCACCGCCAGATAGGTTTTGCCAGTGCCGGCCGGGCCGATGCCGATGGTGATGTCGTGGCTGGCGATGTTGTCGAGGTAGCGGGCCTGGTTGCTGCTGCGGGGTTTGAGGTCGGCGCGGCGGGTGGCCAGGCTGGGGCCGTCAGCGTCAGGCTCTTGTGCCTCGCCGCTAAGCATCAGTTGCACCGTCTCCGCATCGATGGGGCGGGCGGAGATTTCATACAGGGCTTGTAAAACTTCCATGGCCCGGTGCGCCGGGGCTTTGGAACCCTCGACCTTGAACTGCTCGTGCCGGTGCGAAATACGCACACCCAGCGCCGCTTCCACCGTGCGCAAATGGGCGTCGGTGGGGCCGCACAAATGGCCTAAGCGGGTGTTGTTCAGCGGCGAAAAAAGATGTCTGAGTACCAAGGTCGATAATCCCTCACAGCCTGCGCCTGTGGCCTGCGGGCCGGTGGCGAAGCACCGATGATAGGACTTACCCGGGAACCCCCATGATTGGCAAACTGACTGGCATCTTGAGCGACAAAAACCCGCCGCAGGTCATCGTCGACTGCAACGGCGTGGGCTACGAAGTGCAGGTGCCTATGAGCACTTTTTACAACCTGCCCGCCAGTGGCCAGCGGGTGGCATTGCTCACCCATTTTGTGGTGCGTGAGGACGCGCAAATCCTCTACGGTTTTGCCACGCATGCCGAGCGCGAGGCCTTTCGCGAGCTGATCAAGATCACCGGCGTGGGCCCGCGCATGGCGCTGGCGGTGCTGTCGGGTCTGAGCGTGGGCGAATTGGCGCAAACCGTGACCTTGCAGGACAGTGCGCGTCTGACCAAGGTGCCGGGCATTGGCAAGAAAACTGCGGAGCGCCTGTTGCTGGAGCTCAAAGGCAAACTCGGTGCCGACATTGGGGCAGTTGCCGCCAGCGGCAGCCCGGCGCAGTCCGACATCTTGCAGGCCCTGATTGCTTTGGGCTACAACGACAAAGAAGCGGCTCTGGCGCTCAAAGCCTTGCCCGCGGACGTGGGTGTGAGTGAGGGGATCAAGCTGGCGCTCAAGGCGCTGGCGCGTTAACGCGCCATATCAGTTCGCAACCTGCAGCTCGGACGACTTGGCGCGCGAGAGCACGGCGGCCATTGCAGCTTCTAAATCTTCTTGCGTGACCGGTTTGGTGATGAAGGCATCGACGCCAGCGGCCCTGGCCTGATCGCGCGCCTCTTGCAACACGTCCGCCGTCAAAGCGATGATGGGCACTTGGGACCGGGGCCCAGGCAATGCGCGGATAGCCCGTGTGGCGGCCAGGCCGTCCATCACCGGCATGTGGATATCCATTAAAACCAACTCGTAATCACCTGTGTGGAATGCATCCAAGGCCACTTCGCCGTTTTCGCACAGCGTTGCGGTGTGCCCCAGTCGTTGCAGCAGGAGGGACATGAATTTTTGGTTGACCGGGTGGTCCTCCGCGACCAGGATACGGAAACCGCGCGCAGGATCTGCGACCCCTAAGGACGTGACTCGATTGCCTGTGTTCGCGGCAGGCGCTCCCACCACCGTCAAGGGCAGCCGCACCGTGAACAGCGAGCCCGCCGATACCTTGCTTTGAACCGTGATGTCGCCTTTGAAGCGACGCGCCAGCGCCAGCGATATGTGCAGCCCCAAACCGGCGCCGGAAAATTGACGCGAAAGCCCGGAGTCCACTTGGAAAAACCGCTGGAACAATTGGCCCAGCGACTGCTCGTCCATCCCGATCCCGCTGTCCTCTACATCCAGTTCCAGCCATGGCTGGTCCGCATCGTCAACCTTGCGGACGACCAGCGCAACCCGACCTTGCTGCGTGAATTTGAAGGCGTTGTGCAAAAGGTTGAACAGGATTTGCCGCAAGCGCGTGCTATCGGTCTCGATCCACACGTCTTCGTTGATGGTGCTGGTGATTTCAAACTGCAAATTTTTCTGCGCTGCCATGGGCTGAAAGGTCGCTTCAATGGAACGCAAAAAACCCGGTAGGTGAACCGGCTCCATGTTCAGGGTCATATTGCCCGCCTCCAGGGAAGACAAGTCCAAGGTGTCGTTGAGCAAACGCGACAAATGCTGGGCTGAATCGTTGGCCACCTTGACCAGGTCGGCCTGCTCGGGACTCAGCGGGGTCTTCGACAACAAACACAGGAGGCCCATGACGCCGTTGAAGGGCGTGCGCAACTCATGGCTCATATTGGCCAGAAAAATGCCCTTGCTCAGGTTCGCCTGGTCTGCAGTCTGACGGGCTTCTTGCAAAGCCGCGTTGTATGCCAGCAGGGCTTCCTGTTCCCGCTGCTGGATCCGGCTGCGCCATACCAAACCCCAGGCCAAAATCACCAAAAGCAATAACTGCCCGCCAGTGAGCCAAAGAATCTGCAGGTTATTGCGGAGCAAGGCCTGGGTTTGCGTCTCGAGTAGCCCCGTTCCCAGGATGTAGGTGTTATTCGCCATGGCCAATGAATCGGCGGTAAAGGCCCGCATCTCGTTCAAGAGTAGCTGCAGCTCTCGCACGTCCGGCTGGGTGCTGGACAAGGCGCGCTCCGCGCGTTGCCCAAAAGCCGCCAACTGATCGACGGACTGTCCGACCTTGGCATCCGCCAGCATCAGCGCAGTGCCCGGCGATTCACGGATCACCTGCACCTTACTCAAAAAAATGTTCAGCCGCATACGCAGCTCGTCCTCCGGGTGCGAGGGGCTGGCTTCCAGAAAGCCTTCGATGCTGTTCGTAAAACGGACAAACTCGCGGTCCAGCAAAAAAGCCGGCGCCATCAAGAAATCGATCTGCTTGCTGCCCTGCTCTTTGACGGTCTGTCGCTGCTCCCACTCAAAACCCAGCAAGATCACCATCACCAGCGCGATCAGCACCGAAAAAATAATCAGAACGGGCGGCCTGTAGGGAAGTTTCTTCAAACCGGCTGCCATGACAGTGTCACTCGACCCGAAGGGCCTTCAGCTGCCAAATCGAGCGCTCGTAAAAACGCACGGCCTGCAACTCCGCTTTGCTGTCGTAGGGATACACCACAAACAAGGGGCCTTTGTCTTTGGCCGTCAGGGTTTTGCCATCCATCTGGTGGGCCAAGATCACGTCGTAATCCGTTGCATCTGAAAAGGGAATTTTTGCCTGGTAGTCGTCCAGGGCGACGGCGTTGATCACATCCCCCTTGACCTTGGCTGCTGCCAACACATCGCGCAGCAATGGTCCTGTGAATTTGACGGGGTCTTTGTACCAAGGGGTTTTCGTGACAAAAGTGCGCTGCGGCAAACTTTTGATGCGTTTCATATTGAAGGTGACCACCGAGGGGGCAGCAGCCGCGGGAGCGTTGATCGTCAATACCACCGGGTCGACTTGGGCCTGGGTCACGGTGATGCCGCTCCAAGATACTGAAAATGCCAGGGCCAGTCGGGCGCAACGGGTGCTTAAATTCATAGTCGATCGCCTCCGTAAAAGGGTTGTGGAAAGAGTCCTCCCCATGCTCTCTGGCCGGGTCGCAGCGATGGTAACCAAAAATAAGTGCTTTTCAGTCCTTGGCGCACGCTCAGACGGCAGGGATGGAATATGCCCTGCCTCAGGGGTTGCCCAGAAAAAGGAAGAGGCGCGCATCGTTGTCGCTGGCTTTGGCAAGGCCCAGATACAGCGGCCCCAAGGGGGTTTCGCCCCCAAGGTAGACCCCCGAAGAGTGGATGATGCCGATGCCCTGGGTTTCCGAATAGCGCTGTTGCATGGAGCCCGCTTCATACGACAACCCCAAGCGCAAGTCGCCGCCTATACCCAGTGGCATCCGGCCGATTATTTTTTCGGAGCGCAGGCCCAGGTAGCGCATGTCGGAGCCCACGATCTGCCCGGAGGCCAGACCCGAGAGATTGTTGGTTCCGCCCAGCGACGCGCTGTCGCTGATGGGCAGGGTTCCGTCGGTGGCGCGGGTGAATGCCATGCGCCCGGTCAACACGTAGGCACCGAGGCTGAAGGACTGCGCATAACTGCCGCTGAGTTTGGTGTACTCCGAGGCTTGCGTTTGCGTCAGACGGGCGCGCCAGCCGGCGCTCGGGAAGAACGGGCTGTTGAACCGGTCCAGATCTGCCGATACAAACCAGGCAGTGTTGTCGACGGTGGTCTTGTCGCCCAGCAGACTGCTGGACCCTATGGTGGCTTCGGCACTTTGGCTGCGTTGCAACAGACCTGACTTCAAGACCCCGTAGCGCCCCAGGTTCAGGCCCAGCCCCCCGTTGATCTCGGCGGCGTTCACCCTGAAGCGGGCCTGCGCCGTGCCGTTTTGGTACAGATCGGCCGAACGCGAGCGCAGAAAACCCTGGGACTGCACAAACCAGGGCGAGGCGGCGTCCAGCGGCTGGTAGAAGTCAGCACCCAGGGCGTTGTCGGAGCCGATCTGACCGGTGAGCAGCAACTCGCCACCATCGTCGTTGAGCTGGGTCTGGTGGTAGGCCGCCCGCACGTTGTAGCGGGCTTCTTCGCTGCTACCCCAGGAGAAGTTGATGCCAGCGCGCACCAGATCGGGGCCCCATGGCTTTTCGGTGGCCACAATGTTCAGTGCAGTGGCTCCGGACTCCGACTCCGGCTCGCGCACCAACTGATAGGCCACATTGCTATACCGACCCTCGCCGTAGGCCTTGAGCAAATCATTTTCCAGTGTCTGCACATTCAGTGTGGCGCCAGGCTTGGTGTGCAGTTTCTCGGTAAGTACCTGGGCTTGCTTGGGCGGCAGGCCGGTCGCGCGGATAGCCTGCACCGTGGTTTCGGACAGCGGTTGGCGGCTGGTGCTACGCAGCCAAACCGCATAGTGTTCTTCGCTGACCGCCAGGCGGCGCAATTCCGGCTCGGCGGAGGATGCGGCCGCGTAACCCCGGGCGATGGTCTCGTCGCTGCGTTCGAAGTCGCCCGACGTAATGCCATCCAGGGCAGGCCGGATATAGACATCAACCCCGGGACGCAGAAGGGCCAGCGACTTGGTCACATTCTGCTCAGTCAGCAAATTGATCATCTGCCCGGTAACGGCCAGTGGGGATGCGTCGATGTCTTCCGCTTTGAGCAGGGGCGAGCCCACGTTGACCGCAATCACGACGTCGGGCTGGCACAGTTGCTGTACTTGGGCGATCGGCACGTTGTCGACCAGGCCGCCATCCACCAGGCTGAGTCCTTCGTATTTCACCGGCGCCATCAGGCCGGGTACCGACATGGTGGCGCGCATCAAGGTGGCCAGGTCGCCGCTGCGCCAGACCCGTGTTTTACCGGTCACGATATCGGTTGTCACCAGCGCCAGTGGCAGGGGCTGGCCTTCCACGCGTTGCGGCGCGGCGTTGGCGCGCACCAGCCGGTCAATGAAGAATTTGATTTTTTGTCCGCTCAGTACAGCGGAGGGAAATTGCAGCGTGCCGTTTTTGATGCCACCCTCGCTGCCGGGGATGTAGCTTTGCGAAAAGCCCTTGAGTCGGGGCGTGAAGTCGGCGTAGCTGGCGCTGTCGCGGAACATGTCGCGCCAGTCGGCCTCCCGCAGCGCGGTTTGCATCTCGGCTGGCGACAGGCCCGAACTGAAGGCGCCAGCGACCAGTCCGCCCATGCTGGTGCCGGCTACGCAGTCGACCGGGACGTGCAGCTCCTGCAACTTTTTCAGCACCCCCACATGCGCCGCGCCACGGGCGCCACCGCCCCCTAGCACCAGTCCGACGCGGGGCCTTGGCCCGTCGGTGGCCGAGGCGCTGGGTGCCACTGCAGCCATGGCCAAGGCCGTAGCGCAGGCCTGAAGCAGGATGTGGATGTATGGCCGGGACATCCCCAAATTCTAACTATTAGTGGCATATATATTGCTCATATACCTTTTGCGTACAGGTCTGTGCGATAGCCTGTTCATGAAAAAAGCCCCGCAGGACGCGTGTCCTGCGGGGCTTTTGTTGTGCGGTGATGCAGCCCTTGCGGGCCGCAGCAAGCCGACCTGGGTTTACATACCCATGCCGCCCATTCCACCCATGCCGCCCATATCGCCGCCGCCCATGCCGCCGCCCATAGGAGCGTCGTCTTTCGGGGCTTCAGCAATCATGGCTTCGGTGGTCAGCATCAAGCCGGCCACAGACGCTGCATTTTGCAATGCCGTGCGGGTCACTTTGGTGGGGTCCAGGATACCCATTTCGATCATGTCGCCATAGGTGTCATTGGCTGCATTGAAGCCGTAGTTGCCCTTGCCGGCCAACACAGCGTTGACGACCACGGAAGGCTCGCCACCGGCGTTGTACACAATTTCGCGCAAAGGAGACTCAACCGCCTTGAGCACCAGTTTGATACCGGCTTCTTGGTCAGCGTTGTCGCCCTTGATGGTGCCAGCCGCTTGGCGGGCGCGCAGCAATGCGACACCACCACCAGCCACGATGCCTTCTTCCACTGCAGCGCGGGTTGCGTGCAGGGCGTCTTCGACGCGGGCTTTTTTCTCTTTCATTTCGACTTCGGTGGCAGCGCCAACCTTGATCACTGCCACGCCGCCGGCCAATTTGGCCACGCGCTCTTGCAGTTTTTCACGGTCGTAGTCGCTAGTGGCTTCTTCGATTTGCACGCGGATTTGCTTGACGCGGGCTTCGATGTCAGCAGCAGCACCTGCACCGTCGATGATGATGGTGTTTTCTTTGCCCACTTCGATGCGCTTGGCAGAGCCCAGATCAGCCAAAGTGACTTTTTCCAGGGTCAGGCCGATTTCTTCAGCGATGACTTTGCCGCCGGTCAGGATGGCGATGTCTTCGAGCATGGCTTTGCGGCGGTCACCAAAGCCAGGGGCTTTGACGGCGACCACTTTCAAGATGCCGCGAATGGTGTTGACCACCAAAGTTGCCAGGGCTTCGCCTTCGACGTCTTCGGCAATGATCAAGAGCGGACGGCCGGCTTTGGC
>CANIRI010000130.1 GCA_947469815.1 Comamonadaceae bacterium
CCAAGCTTGCCATGTGGTCGGTTTGCTGCTGGCAATCTATCAAAACCACGCCCTGTTCCCGACACAGTGCGACCAGGGCGGCGAGGGCCACCTTGGACCCGTTGGGGTGGTCTGTGAACATGGACTCGCCAAAAACCGCCCGTCCCAGCGCCACGCAGTACAAACCGGCGGCCAGTTTGCCGCCCACCCAGACTTCCACGCTGTGGGCGAGTCCACTGCGGTGCAGCTCCCCATAGGCCTGCACCATGGCGGGCACGATCCAGGTACCGGGTTGTCCTTTGCGGGGGCTTCGCGCGCAACGATCAATCACCGCGTCAAATGCCGTGTCAATGCGTATCGCGCAATCCGGGTTTGCCACAAATTTCTGCACATGTTTCTGCAAAGATCGGTGCAGACGGAAATCTGCAACCTGCAGCACCATACGCGGCGCCGGGCTCCACCACAAAATGGGTTGATCGTCATTGAACCAGGGAAAAATGCCCTGCGTGTACGCCCGCCGCAAGCTGTCGACATCCAGGGCGCCGCCCGCAGCCACCAGGCCGGGGGCGGGGTCGCTATCGCGCCAGACGGTATCGGGGAATGCATCGCCGGGATTCAGCCGGGGCAAATGGGGTTCACGCATGGGGGCTGTTAAGGGTGTTGCCGGTTGCCAAGGAATCGGCGCTGGCAGTCCACATGGTATCGCCACAGTGGCCACGGCAGCACCACAGGAGGCGGCGGTTAGAATCCAGCTGTCGGGGCGTAGCGCAGCCTGGTAGCGCATCTGGTTTGGGACCAGAGGGTCGTGAGTTCGAATCCCACCGCCCCGACCATCTTTCTACAATGCCAAAGCTGTGACTTTGGCATTTTTTTTACCCTTTCCCTAGCTGCCCGTAGCTCAGTTGGATAGAGCAACAGCCTTCTAAGCTGTAGGTCACAGGTTCGATTCCTGTCGGGCAGGCCACTTTGTCATTGGGGCGCGTCGGTTTGCACGCCCTCGACCACCCGATCCAGACCCAACCAGCGCAGGGCGTTGCCGGACAGCGCCTCGGCAGTGCCCGTGCTGAGTAGCCGCGTGGCTCCCCCTGCGCGGCCAGCGAACAGCAGATCAGCCTGGGAAAGCACCCGCCGGGTTTGCAGGCTGACGGGGGCACCGGCTTCGAGCAGGTCCACGCTAGCGCCAACCAGGCTTTGCAACACGTCGCTGACCAGAGGGTAGTGGGTGCAGCCCAAGACCAGCTGGTCCATTTGGCCGGGCTGCCGCCCGAAATCCCCCATCGCGCGCACAAAGGTCTCACACAGCGCTTGCGTCGTCTTGTCGTCGCCGTTCTCGATTGCCGCAGCCAGACCATCGCAGGCCTGCACCACAAACTCCGCCTGGCCTTGCAGGCTGTCGAGCAGCGTTTTGAATTTGGCGCTTTGGAGCGTGCTGCGGGTGGCCATCACGCCCACCCGCTTGGTCTGGCTGGCCGCCGCCGCCGGTTTGAGCGCCGGTTCAATGCCCACAATGGGCAGGGTGGGCCAGCGCGCCCGTAAGACCTGGATGGCCGCCGCCGTGGCCGTGTTGCAGGCCACCACCAGAGCCTTGACCTCGTGCTGCGTTATCAGGTAATCCGCCACGCGCAGGGCGCGGGCGCTTACGTAGTCGTCCGTGCGCTCACCGTAGGGCGCGTGGGCCGCGTCGGACAGATAGACAAAGTCTTCCTGCGGCAGTTGCACGCGCAATGCACGCAGCACGCTCAAGCCACCCACGCCACTGTCGAAGACCCCGATGGGGGCTCCAGCGCGCGCAGGGCTACTCACCGGCGCGGCCCTCAGGCGTTTGTCAGGGGAATGGACTTGAATTCGCCGCTGGCAATGCGCTCTTTCCAGATCGCCGGGCCGGTGATGTGCGCGCTGGTGCCGCCGGCGTCGACCGCCACGGTGACCGGCATATCGACCACATCAAATTCGTAAATGGCTTCCATGCCCAGGTCGGCAAAGCCCACCACGCGGGCGTGCTTAATGGCTTTGCTGACCAAGTAGGCGGCGCCGCCCACAGCCATCAAATAGGCGCTGTGGTGTTTCTTGATGGCCTCAATCGCGACCGGTCCGCGTTCGGCTTTGCCCACCATGGCGATCAAGCCAGTTTGCGCCAGCATCATCTCCGTGAAGCCGTCCATGCGGGTGGCGGTGGTCGGGCCGGCCGGGCCGACGGCCTCGCCGGCGATGGGGTCTACCGGGCCGACGTAATAAATCACCCGGTTCTTGAAATCCACCGGCAGCGGCTCGCCTTTGGCCAGCAGGCCTTGGATGCGTTTGTGGGCCGCGTCGCGCCCGGTCAGCATCTTGCCGTTGAGCAAAAGTGTCTGGCCGGGTTTCCAGCTGGCGACTATGGCTGGCGTGAGGGTGTTGAGGTCGACGCGCTGGCTCTTTTGGGTATCGGGCGCCCAGTTGACTTGCGGCCACAGGTCCAGCGAGGGCGGCTCCAGGTACACCGGGCCGCTGCCGTCCATTACAAAATGCGCATGACGGGTGGCCGCGCAGTTGGGGATCATGGCCACGGGTTTGCTGGCCGCGTGGGTGGGGTAGAGCTTGATTTTCACGTCCAAAACCGTGGTCAAACCGCCCAGGCCTTGTGCGCCTATGCCCAGGGCGTTGACTTTTTCGTACAGCTCCAGGCGCATGTTTTCGACCGGCGTCAGGGCCGCGCCGCTGCTGGATTTGGCCTGTAGTTCGTACATGTCCAGATCGTCCATCAGACTTTCTTTGGCCATCAGCGCGGCTTTTTCGGCGGTGCCGCCAATACCAATACCCAGCATGCCGGGCGGACACCAACCCGCGCCCATGGTGGGCACGGTTTTGAGCACCCAGTCGACCACCGAGTCGCCGGGGTTGAGCATGACCAGCTTGCTCTTGTTCTCGCTGCCGCCGCCTTTGGCCGCCACGGTAACTTCCAGTGTGTCGCCCGGCACCAGTTCAGTGAAGATCACGGCAGGCGTGTTGTCCTGGGTGTTTTTGCGGAGGAACTCGGGATCGGCCACCACGCTGGCGCGCAAGGTATTGCCGGGGTGTTGGTAGGCGCGGCGCACGCCTTCGTTGATGGCGTCATCCAGGCTGCCGCTAAAGCCTTCCCAGCGCACATCCATGCCGACTTTGAGGAAGACGTTGACGATGCCGGTGTCCTGGCACATGGGCCGGTGCCCGGTCGCGCTCATCTTGCTGTTGGTCAGAATTTGCGCAATCGCGTCTTTGGCGGCGGGGCTTTGCTCGCGGGCGTAGGCGCGCGCCAGGTGGGCAATGTAGTCAGCGGGGTGGTAGTAGCTGATGTACTGCAGCGCGGCGGCAACGGACTCGACCAGGTCGGTTTGGCGTATGGTGGTGCTCATGGGTGTAAATTTGCGCCGTTTGCGCAGTGGCTGGGGTGCGGCGAGTGTAGCCAAGGCCCCCGGCGGGGCTGCTTCGGGCCAGTCAGTCGTTTGTAAGTGCAGACTACGACCATCCGCGCCATAAATTTATTCGAGGAGAGACATCGGTGAGCACTTCAACATCTGCGATTGAATCGGTTCTGGTCGAGAACCGGGTCTTCCATCCCCAGCCGGCCGTGGTGGCCGCCGCCCGGATTTCCGGCATGGACAGCTACAACGCCATGTGCGCCAGCGCCGAGGCTGATCTGGAAGGTTTCTGGGCCGCCCTGGCCCGCGACCACCTGGTCTGGAACAAGCCGTTCACCCGCACCCTGGACGAATCCAATGCGCCTTTTTACCGATGGTTTGACGACGGCCATCTCAACGCCAGCGCCAATTGCCTGGACCGGCACATGGGCACGTCGGTGGAGAACAAGACCGCCATCATCTTTGAAGCCGACGACGGCACCGTCAACCGCGTCAGCTACAAAGAATTGCTGGCGCGCGTGAGCCAGTTCGCCAACGCGCTCACCGCCAGTGGCGTGCAGCGGGGTGACCGCGTGCTGATCTACATGCCCATGACTGTTGAGGGCGTGATCGCCATGCAGGCCTGCGCCCGCATCGGCGCCACCCATAGCGTGGTGTTTGGAGGCTTTTCCGCCAAGGCCTTGAACGAACGCATCATCGACGCGGGTGCGGTCGCTGTCATCACCGCCAACTTCCAAATGCGCGGCGGCAAAGAGCTGCCCCTTAAAGCCATCGTCGACGAAGGCTTGGCGATGGGCGGCTGCGACACGATCAAGAGCGTGCTGGTCTATGAGCGCACCGCCACGGCCTGCAATATGGTTGCCGGACGCGACAAGACCTTCGCGCAGGCGCTAGCCGGCCAAAGCACCAACTGCCCGCCAGTGGCCGTGGACGCGGAGCATCCGCTGTTCATCCTCTACACCTCTGGCTCTACGGGCAAGCCCAAGGGCGTGCAGCATTCCACCGCCGGTTATTTGCTGTGGGCCAAGCTGACCATGGACTGGACCTTTGACCTGCAGCCCAGCGATATTTTCTGGTGCACCGCCGACATCGGCTGGATCACCGGCCACACCTATGTGGCCTATGGGCCGCTGGCGGCCGGTGCCACGCAAATCATTTTTGAAGGCGTGCCGACTTTTCCGAATGCCGGGCGCTTTTGGCAAATGATCGAGCGCCACAAGTGTTCCATTTTTTACACCGCGCCGACCGCCATCCGTTCGCTGATCAAGGCGGCCGAGTCCGATGCTGCAGTGCATCCCGCGCGTTCGGATTTGAGCAGCCTGCGCATCCTGGGCTCGGTGGGCGAGCCGATCAATCCGGAAGCCTGGATGTGGTACCACAAGCACGTGGGCGGCGAGCGCTGCCCCATCGTCGACACCTTCTGGCAGACCGAGACCGGCGGCCACATGATCACGCCGCTCCCCGGTGCCACGCCCTTGGTGCCCGGCAGCTGCACGCTGCCGCTGCCTGGCATCATGGCTGCCATCGTGGACGAGGTGGGTAACCCTATCCCTAACGGCACCGGCGGCATTTTGGTGGTCAAGCGCCCCTGGCCATCGATGATCCGCACCATCTGGAACGACCCTGAGCGTTTCAAGAAAAGCTATTTCCCCGAAGAAATGGGCGGCACGATGTACCTGGCCGGCGACGGCGCAGTGCGCAGCGCCGACCGGGGTTATTTCCGCATTACCGGGCGTATCGACGACGTGCTCAACGTCTCCGGCCACCGCATGGGAACCATGGAAATCGAGTCCGCTTTGGTCTCTAAGACCGACCTGGTGGCCGAGGCCGCCGTGGTGGGCCGCCCCGACGCCATGACCGGCGAGGCGATTTGCGCCTTTGTGGTGCTCAAGCGGCCCCGCCCAAGCGGCGATGAAGCCAAAGCAATTGCCAAAGAGTTGCGCGACTGGGTTGCCAAAGAAATCGGCCCGATTGCCAAACCCAAAGACATTCGTTTTGGCGAGAACCTGCCCAAGACGCGCAGCGGCAAGATCATGCGCCGCCTGCTGCGTTCACTGGCCAAGGGCGAAGCGATCACGCAGGACACATCTACCCTGGAAAATCCGGCCATTCTGGACCAGTTGGGCCAGGCTTACTGATAACCTAAAAGAGTCAATAGTCGTCCAGCACCGCGCCTTTGCTGGCGGTTGACGCGTTAAACGCGAATTTGGCCTGCACCCCACGCATGTAGCGGGGCGCGGGCGCGGTCCACGCCGCACGGCGGCGGGCGATTTCATCGTCGGGCACATTGAGTTGCAGCAGCAAGGCGTGCGCGTCGATGGTGATCGAATCACCCTCGTGGATCAGGGCAATCGTGCCGCCGACCGCCGCTTCGGGTGCCACGTGGCCGACCACCATGCCCCAGGTGCCGCCGGAAAAACGCCCGTCAGTGATCAGGCCCACGCTCTCGCCCAAGCCTGCGCCGATCAGCGCGCCCGTGGGAGCGAGCATTTCGGGCATACCGGGGCCGCCTTTGGGGCCGAGGTAGCGCAAGACCATCACGTCGCCGGCCACAATTTTTCCGGCCAGGATGGCTTTGAGCGCGGATTGTTCGTCGTCAAACACCCGCGCCGGGCCGGTCATCACGGGCTTTTTCAGGCCGGTGATCTTGGCCACGCAACCTTCGGGCGACAAATTGCCTTTGAGGATGGCCAGATGGCCCTGCGAGTACATGGGCTTGTTGATGGGGCGGATCACGTCCTGGTCGGCGCGCGGTGCATCGGGGATGTCTTTGAGTACCTCGGCAATCGTCTGCCCGGTAATCGTCAGGCAGTCGCCGTGCAGCAAGCCTGCCACCAGCAGGGTCTTCATAACCTGCGGAATGCCGCCTGCGCGGTGCAGGTCCACCGCCAGGTATTTGCCACTGGGCTTGAGGTCGCACAGCACCGGCGTTTTGACGCGTACGCGCTCGAAGTCCTCAATCGTCCATTCCACGCCCGCCGCGTGGGCGATCGCCAAAAAGTGCAGCACCGCGTTGGTTGAACCCCCCGTGGCCATGATGACTGCAACCGCGTTCTCAATCGATTTGCGCGTCACGATGTCGCGCGGTTTGATGTCTTTTTTGATCGCTTCGATCAGCACCTGCGCTGACGCCTTGGCCGAGTTCAATTTCTCATCGTGCGGATTGGCCATGGTGCTGGAATAAATCAGCGATATGCCCAGGGCCTCGAAGGCGCTGGACATGGTGTTGGCGGTGTACATGCCGCCGCAGGAACCGGGGCCGGGGATCGCGCGCTGCTCGATTTCGTGCAGGTCGAAGTCGCTCAGATTGCCCGCCGCGTTTTGGCCCACGGCCTCAAAAACGCTGACGATATTGAGATCCTGACCTTTGTAGGAGCCCGGCAAAATGGTTCCGCCGTACACATAAATCGCCGGCACATTGGCGCGCAGCATGCCCATCAGGCCGCCGGGCATGTTTTTGTCGCAGCCGCCAATGACCACCACGCCGTCCATCCACTGGCCTTGCACGCAGGTCTCGATGCAGTCAGAAATCACTTCGCGGCTGA
>CANIRI010000131.1 GCA_947469815.1 Comamonadaceae bacterium
ATTCCTGAGCTCTCCCGCCAAAGACATTGATTTCCATGGAAAACAGCCTCCCGCCGATTCCCGCCAAGCGCTACTTCACCATCGGTGAAGTCGGGGAGTTGTGCTGCGTGAAACCCCATGTCTTGCGCTACTGGGAGCAGGAATTCACCCAGTTGCGCCCGATGAAGCGGCGCGGCAATCGCCGCTACTACCAACACCACGAAGTGTTGATGGTGCGCCGGATCCGCGGCCTTTTGTACGAGCAGGGTTTCACCATCAGCGGCGCGCGCAACAAGATGCTGGAAACCGTGGGTGATGATCGGCAATTCAAGTCAGACGACTTGCCAGACGATGCCTCCCTCGGCGCGCCAGATGCGTTGGGTGGAGCGGCTGTTGTTGGTCTAGAAGGTGTCCAAGGGACGCGGCATTTTCTGTCCGCGTCGGTGCGCGACGAATTGCTCCAGATCCGGGATCTGCTCGCGGAAGCGGGGTAGGCGCGCTGCTTGCGCTGGGCGGTTAAAGCCCGGCCGGTCCGGCCGCTTTCAGTGTGGACCCGATGGCTATAATTCCCCGCTTCGGTGTGTGGCGCAGCCTGGTAGCGCACTTGCATGGGGTGCAAGGGGTCGAAGGTTCGAATCCTTTCACACCGACCAGTTCACCGCTCAAGGCCGTTTGTTGTAGTCCGACAAACGGCTTTTTTGTTTGTCAGTCTTTCCACTTGAACCCGCCCATGTCGTCCACCGCCATGGCTGCCATCTGGCCGCTGCGCACGGCGCCTTCCAGGGTTGCCGGGTAGGGCGCGTAGGTGTAATCCCCGCAGGCCAGCAGGCCCGGCGCGATGCGCGGACCGGGGCGTTTCAGGCCTACGGTGCAGGCAAACGTAGCGCGTTTTTCGATCACGGTTTGTACGGCGGAGATACCGGCCGGACCCAGAAAGTCAGCCAGTTCGGTGCGGGCCTGGTTGAGCACCTGGAACTCCAGCATGGTTTTCTCGCCCCGCGCGGCGCTGATGACAAACGCCCACAGGCCGGGGTCGCCCATGACGCCACGGTCCACCACAAACTGCGCCGGTGCGCCAGGGGCGTGGTTCAGGCGCAGTAGCGGTCTGGGGAGTTTTGCCTCGCTGGAGTAGGTGTAGACGGTGGCGATTGATTCGTAGCGCAATTTTTCGGCGGATGCGCACCAGCGGGCAAAGTGCGCTGCCACATTGGGCGGTGCGCCCTCAGCGCTGTGGCGGATGATTTGCAGGGCGTGCTCGGGCGCTGTTGCCCAGATGACGGCATCAAAGGTTTGGCTCTCACCGTCGGCGTCTTCCAGGTCCCAGCGGCCTGCGTTCCACGCCACGCGCGCCACGCGGTGTTGGCGCAGCACTTTTGCACCCCGCCGTTCGAGCCAGCGCGCAGCGGGTTCCGGCAGGATTCGGCTCAGGTCACGCAGGGGGAGCAGCACATCGGATGTGGCGAAAGATGCCGGCGTGCTCTTGCCGATTTCGCCCATCAGGGCATCATGCAGGACCCGCAAAAAAATCTGGCCACTGGCTTTGAACGGCAGGGTGTTCAAGGCCGACACGCACAGCGGCTCCATCAAGGTCTGGCGCACGGCCTGCGGCAGGCCGTTGCAAATATCGGCGACGCTGCGGGCTGGCGCACACAAGAAGCCGCTTTTGCGCCAAGCCCGCATCTGCGTCAAAAGCGCCCGTTTGTCGCTCATGCTCCAACCCCGGGCCATGGCCAGCCCTGCCAGAAGATTCCAGGGACGCTGCATATCCGGCAAGTGCATGCCCAATCCCTGCGCGTCCCGCAAGTCCAGCGGCAGACGCAAAAATGCTGCATCCGGGTCCATATTCAAAGCGTCCATCAAGCGCAGGGTTTGGGCGTAGCCGCCCAGCAGGATGTGCTGACCATTGTCCAAGGTCAGAAAGGGGTCTGCGGCGGCAGGGTCCAGGTGGGCGCGGCGCGGCAGTGCGCGGGCGCGGCCGCCCAAGGTGCGATTGGCCTCGATCAAAGTCACCTGGTGGCCGTTGCGGCAGGCGTCGACAGCCGCAGCAATACCGGCCCATCCGGCGCCGACGACAGCAATGTTTTTGTACCCGGACTTCAACACAGTGGCGCGCTTACATCCGTCCCAGTGCCTGCACGCGCCATGCCAGCCACAGCTTGCGCAGCGGCGTCAGGCGCACGCGTTGGTGCAGCACCTGGAAATTTGCGGCCTCGATTTCCCGCAGCAAGGTGCGGTAGATGCTGGCCATCATCAGCCCAGGCTTTTGGCTGCGGCGGTCCTGGTCGGGCAAAAGCTGCAGCGCCTGGTCGTACAGCGCGTGGGCACGGCGGGACTGGAATTGCATCAAGGCGGTGAAGCGGTCCGAGTATTGGCGCTTGAGCACTTCATGGGCTTTCACGTCAAATTGCTGTAGCTCGGACACCGGCAGGTAAATGCGCCCGCGCAGCGCGTCTTCGCCCACGTCCCGGATGATGTTGGTCAGCTGCAAAGCCTGGCCCAGGGTGTGGGCGTACTGCGTGGTCTGCGCGGCCTCTTGGCCGAAGATGCGCGCCGCGACTTCGCCCACCACACCCGCCACCAAATGGCAGTAACGCTCCAGGTTGGGGTAGTCCAGGTAACGGGTTTGCTCCAGGTCCATGCGGCAGCCTGTAATCACGTCTTGCAAATGCCGCTCCTCGATTCCGTAATTGGCTGCATGGGGCAACAGGGCGCGCATCGCGGGGTGGGTGGGGTTGCCTTGGAAAGCGCGGTTGACTTCCTGGCTCCACCACGCCAGTTTGGTCGCGGCCACGCCCATGTCAACGGCCTCGTCCACCACGTCATCGACCTCGCGGCAAAAAGCATAGAAGGCGGTGATGGCGGCACGCCTTGGCGCCGGCAGAAACAGGAAGGCGTAATAAAAACTGCTGCCCGAACCGGCGGCTTTTTCCTGGACGTATTGCTCTGGGCGCATCAGTGGATTGTCGCTGCAAGCCTGTGCGTGTTACCGCTGCCTACATGCGCAGCGCGCGCCACAGCATCACCAGGTAATCCAGCGCATAAAGCCGTGGACGCTGACGCAGTACCCGCGCACCCAGAACTTCCACTTTTTCCAGCACGCGCAGTCCACCCTGCACCACCAGCCGCAGCTCCCAGCCCGCGCGCCCGGGTACCTGGTGCACCAGTGGCGCACCGCTGGCCATTAACTGGCGGGCATGCTGCACGCAGTGGGCGATCAGTGCCTCCTCGCGGGCATGCGACGTACCGCTGCGCAAAGCGGCTTGATCGGTGCCGTGCTGGCGCATCCAATCGGCGGGAAAGTAGCAGCGGCCACGGCTCAGGTCGACGCCGCAGTCCTGCCAAAAGTTAATCAGCTGCAAGGCAGTGCAGATGGCGTCGCTCTGTGCCAATGCCTGCGGATTGCGCACACCGTAGAGATGCAGCAGCAGGCGCCCCACCGGATTGGCGGAGCGGCTGCAGTAGTCCAGCAGCTGCGCCTCGTCCGCGTAGCCGGCTTGCCGGGCCGTCATGTCGACGTCCTGGGCAAAGGCGTCCAGCAGGGCGTGCAGCAAGTTCAGAGGGAGGTCGTGGCGTACCAGCACGGTACGCAAAGGCTCGAAAACCCAGGCCCATTCGCTTGGCACGTGGGGTGGACTATGGGCGGCCAGCACGAGTTGTTCGCGGTAACGGTTCAGCGCGTCCAGGCGCTCATCGGCCGTGGCCTGGCCTTCATCTGCCAGGTCGTCGGCGGTGCGGGCAAAGTGGTACAGCACCATCACCGCGCCCCGCAGATGCGGAGGGCAGAGGAGGGACGCAACGGGGAAGTTTTCGTAGTGGCTGGGTGCCGTATCGGGACGGACTGTAGGCATAGAAAATATCTGGTTGCAAACTATAGTTAAACTTTCCCGGGATTTCGGGGTGGATCGTGAATACGCAGTGATGCCCCGCAGCCGCGTTTTCATTCGATGCAGGGAATTATCAATGACATATTGCTCACTCCGACTTGGGCGGACGCCCTCCGTCTTTCTACTGTTGGCGCTTCTTTCGGCTTGCTCCGAGCACGAAGTTGCCCCTGAGCCCGTTCGTGCGGTGCGGCTTATGACCGTGGCGGCGGGGCCCATCACAGCTGCACAGGAATACGCGGCCGAACTGTTGCCCCAGGCCGAGTCACGGCTGGGTTTTCGCGTGGGCGGCAAGGTGGTTCGGCGCGCGGTTCAGATCGGCCAACATGTGAAGGCCGGGCAGTTGTTGGCACAACTTGACGGAGTCGATTACCGGCTTGCCGCCGACGTGTCGAAGGCGCAGGTCGCCTCCGCCCAGGCCAACCTGGAGCTCGCGGCGGCTGAGTTCAAGCGCTATACCGGTTTGCGTGAACAAAACTTCATCAGCGCTGCTGAACTCGAGCGGCGTGAAGCCAACTACAAATCTGCGCTGTTTCAAGTGCAGCAAACCCAGGCCCAAGCCGCATCGCAGGGCAACCAGACGGCCTATACCAGCCTGATGGCCGATGTCTCAGGCGTGGTGACGGCTGTGGACATGGAGTTGGGGCAGGTGGTGGGCGCTGCCACTCCCGTGGTGCGGGTCGCGCAGGACGGCCCGCGCGATGCCGTGTTTGCCGTACCGGAGGATAAAGTGGGGTCGATTCAGCTCGGCATGCAAGCGGACGTGCGGGTGTGGGCCAGCGGCGCCGTGCTGCCCGGCGAGGTGCGGGAGATTGCCCCCAGCGCGGATCCCGTCACGCGCACTTTCACGGTGAAAGTGGTGCTCAAGGGAAAGGAATCTCCCCCATTGGGAACGACTGTTTCCGTCTTGCCGAGGTTCAATGCGTCGGCGGCGAATGAGGGCATCAAGTTGCCCACCAGTGCCCTCTATCGATCGGGTGAGCGAACCGCCGTCTGGGTTCTTGACGGGCCCAGCATGACCGTCAAGCAAACCGAGATTGCGCTGGGCGGGATCCAGGGGAGTGAGGTGTTGGTCACTTCTGGAATCAAGGCCGGGGATCAGATCGTCACTGCCGGTGTCCATGTTTTGACGGACGGCCAGAAGGTTGCGATCTACCAGCCAAGAACCGCACCAGCCACCACCGCTGCCGCCAAGTGAGCATTCCATGCGCGAACAAGCGGATTCATCCGGATTCAACCTCTCGCGCTGGGCGATTGAGCACGCCGCCCTCACGCGCTACCTGCTGGTGGTGCTGATGGTGATCGGTCTGGCCAGTTACTTTCAATTGGGTCAGGATGAAGACCCGCCGTTCACATTCCGCACCATGGTCATCAAGGCCACATGGCCCGGGGCCTCACCGCAGCAAATGGCAGATCAGGTGGCCGACAAAATTGAACGCACGCTGCAAGAAATCACCGGCGTCGACAAGATCCGAAGTTTTTCCAAGGCGGGTGAGTTGACGATTTTGTTCAACGTCAGCGAGGCTACGACCGGTCGCGACGTGGATTACACCTGGTACACCATACGAAAAAAGGTCAGTGAACTACAGGGCTCGCTGCCGTCGGGTGTGTTGGGCCCATTTTTCAATGACGAATTTGGCGATGTGTATGGGACTATCTACGCGCTGGAGTCCGATGGTTTCAGTCCAGCCGAAGTCAAGACGTTTGCGGATGATGTTCGCCAGCGGCTACTGCGGATTCACGACGTGCGAAAGGTCGAGCTTTTCGGGGTGCAGGACGAAAAAATTTACCTGGAAATCTCCCACAAGTGTTTGGCCCAGCTCGGTCTGGATTTGAACCAGGTTATGGGGCAACTCAATGACCAAAATGCGATGGAAAGCGCAGGTGCGGTGCAGGGGCCTGATGATGCGGTGCAGGTTCGGGTGGCGGGTGCATTTTCTGGCGTGGCGCAATTGCGGGATATGCCGATACGGGCCAGTTCGGGCAAGCAATTGCGCTTGGGTGACATCGCCGACATCCAACGCGCTTACGCGGACCCCGCCTCAACGCCGGTGCGCTTTCAGGGCAAGCGGGTGATTGCGCTGGGTATTTCTATGGCCAAAGGCGGTGACATCGTCGCGCTGGGGAAAAATTTGCGCGCAAACAGCACGCAAATCAATGCTGCACTACCTGCTGGTGTTCGCTTGGTCGAAGTGCAAGACCAGCCTGGGGCAGTGATCAAGTCAGTGGACGAATTCATCACGACCTTGATTGAAGCGGTGTTGATCGTGCTGGCGGTGAGCTTTCTCAGCCTGGGCCTTCACACCCGTAGCGGTACGCACCCTTGGTACCGGCGCTACACGCTGGATGTCCGTCCCGGCTTGGTCGTTGGCATCACGATTCCCTTGGTACTTGCCGTCACTTTTTTGGGCATGTCCTACTGCGGTATCGGTTTGCACAAAATTTCTCTGGGTGCTTTGATCATTGCGCTTGGGCTGCTGGTGGACGATGCCATCATCGCGGTGGAGATGATGGTGCGCAAAATGGAAGAGGGTTATGACAAGGTGCGTGCCGCGATCTTTGCCTACGAAGTCACCGCCATGCCCATGTTGACCGGTACGTTGATTACCTCGGCGGGATTTTTGCCCATCGGCATTGCCAAGTCGGTCACGGGTGAATACACCTTCGCGATTTTTGCCGTGACGGTCATGGCATTGGTCTTAAGTTGGCTTGCCTCGGTCTATTTTGTTCCGTACCTGGGTGTTCTGTTGCTCAAAACACCGGAGCATCATGCGCAAGGTGGCCACGCCGAAAGCTTTGATTCCCCTTTTTACAGTGCCTTTCGTGCAACCGTTGATTGGTGCGTGCGTTTCCGGTGGACCACGATCGGTTTAACGGTGGCCGCTTTTGCGCTCGGAATCGCTGGCATGGGTCAGGTGCAGCAGCAGTTTTTCCCGGACTCCAGCCGACCTGAATTGTTGGTGGATGTGTGGTTTCCCGAAGGCACAGCCATTGCCAAAAACGAAGCTGTGGTCCA
>CANIRI010000132.1 GCA_947469815.1 Comamonadaceae bacterium
AAAAATACGCGAACGCGTACGGCAAGCCCAGATGCGCAGCCAGTTGCGCGCCGTAGTTGGAGCTCCCCAGAATCCACAGACTGGGCGTGGTCGCCCCGGTGGGTTGCGCCACTACGCCATGGCCCGGATGGCCGGGCGGGAATCCGTGGTTGCTGACCCAGGCCTGCAACTCCTGCACCTGTTGCGGGAAGCGTTCGGACGCGTAACGGTCCGGGTTGAGCAACTGCGAGGTGCGGCCGTCGCTGCCGGGCGCGCGGCCCAAGCCCAGGTCAATGCGCCCGGGTGCCAGCGCATCCAGCACACGGAACTGCTCAGCCACTTTGAAGGGGGCGTAATGCGGCAGCATCACCCCGGCACTGCCGAGCCGGATGCGCGTGGTCCGCGCGGCAATGGCGGCCAGCAAAACCTCGGGGGCGGTGCCCGCGATGCTGGGCAGATTGTGGTGCTCACTGACCCAAAACCGGTCGTAGCCCCATGCCTCGCAGCGCTGCGCTAAGGCCAGCGTGTGGCGGATGGCAGCGTCTTGCGGATGCCCGTAAGAGACAACGGACTGATCGAGCACCGAGAGTTTCAACATGGACTTATCATAGGCCGAACCTCCTTAGCAGTGCCTGTCCCAGCCCAGGCCTTTGGCCAACGGCCCCGCCCCTATGCAAGACCTCCACCTGATTCCCGCCCGCAAGGGCAGCGCCGCCCGGATGAAAGCTGGCCAAGTTTTGCGGGTGATCAACACCCACGGTTCGCAAGTGGTGGACTTCTGGGCCTTTAACGATCCGGACCTGGGCGAATGCATGTCCATGGAACACACCCGCGGCATGTTGTGCCGCCTCACGCCGCAAGTTGGTGACCGCTTGTATACCAACCAACGCCGGGTGATTTTGTCCATGGTCGAGGACACCTCGCCGGGAGTCCACGACACGCTGATCGCATCATGCGACCGCTACCGCTACGAACAACTTGGCGCCATCGGCTTCCATGACAACTGCACCGACAACCTCGGGCACGCTCTGGCGGCCTTGGGGCTCCAGCGGGTGGTACACCCCGCGCCCTTCAACCTGTTTATGAACATCCCGGTGCGCAATGGCACTGAGCTGTCGTTTGAGGCCCCGGTCGGCAAAGCCGGCGACAGCGTCTGCTTTCGCGCCGAGATGGACTGCGTAGTCGCCTTCTCGGCCTGCCCGCAAGACATGCTGCCGATCAACGGCAGCGACTGCGTCATCCACGACGCGCACTACGCCCTATTCGACACGCACGATAGCCGGGTCTGAACCCAGCCACTGTCCAAACAGTTAACCATCCCTACCCAAGCAAAGGTCCCGAAAACCATGATCACGCTCTACGGCTTTGCCGTTTCCAACTACTTCAATATCGTCAAGCAAGTGCTGCTGGAAAAGCAGATCGCGTTCACCGAAGAGCGCGTGCTGCCCCGCAGCAAAGACGAGGCCGTGCTGAGCATCTCGCCGCTGGGCAAGATACCGTTTATCCGCACGCCGCAGGGTGGTTTGTGCGAGAGCGCGGTGATTCTGGATTACTTGGAGGCGCAATACCCCGAGCATCCCCTATTACCGGCGGACCCTTACGCAGCAGCCAAGGTGCGCGAGTTGTGCACTTTTATCAACCTGCACCTGGAGCTGGTGGCGCGCGAGCTGTATGCGCAGGCGTTTTTTGGCGGCAGCGTGTCCGATGCCACCAAAGAGTCGGTACACAAACTGCTGGTGCGCAATATCGAAGCCTTCGAGCGCATCGCGCGCTTTGCGCCCTATGTAGCGGGTGACAGCTTTACCGTGGCCGATTGCGTGGCGTTTAGCAATCTGCCGCTGATCGGCATGGCCACGCGCGCCGTGTATGGCGAAGACCTGCTGCTGACCGCCGGGGTGGACTACAAGCCTTACCTGAAGCTGGTGGGCGAGCGTCCGAGCGCGCAGAAAGTGGTCAAAGACCGCAAAGCGGAGATCGCCCGCCCCAAAACCTGAAGGGGCCCGCCCCGCCGACTAATCCGAGGGCTCATAGGGCTCGTCGGCCTCGCGCACCCTTGGCGGGCGCGGGATTTTTTTGTGGCGGATCAGCCGGTCCTGGGTGATCGCATCCTTTTTGATCTGGCGCTCTGCGTCCACGCGTCGCCCCTCAGCCAGCCACAGCGCGAATTCAGCCGGTGTCTCCAGGGTCACCGGCCCCAGCGCATGAGCGCGGAAGTCGTGGATGGCGATTTCAGCGGCCTTTTGCAAATTCACCCGTCCACCGGACTGCAGCGCGCCACGGGCGCGGCCCACGCCTTCCAGAATTTGCTCATCGCTCAAGGTCTGTGCGTCTTGCAATTTGTACCGCGCCGCCAGGGCCTGGGGGTAATGCACGCCCAGGTAATCGAGCAGCTCCAGCGCCACTTCTTGCTCGTCGAACGCGTTACGGCCCACCGCGCCGCTGGCGGCCAGTTTGTAGCCGCTTTGGGCCACGATGATGCGCGGCCAGAGCATGCCGGGCGTGTCGTACAAATAGAAGTCGTCGGCGATCGTGATGCGCTGCTCGATTTTGGTGACGCCCGCCTCATCGCCGGTCTTGGCGGCGCGCTTGCCTTTGAGGGTGTTGATCAGCGTGGACTTGCCCACGTTGGGAATGCCGCAAATCAACACCCGCAGCGGCTTGGTCATGCCGCCGCGCAGGGGCGCGAGTTGGTGGCAGGCATCGACCAGCGCACGCGCGGGCGTGGTCATGCTGGCGTCCAGCGGCACGGCGCGGGTTCCGGGCAGCGCGTTGTAGTGGGTCAGCCAGAGCGCGGTGCGCACCGGGTCCGCCAGGTCTTGCTTGTTCAGCACCTTGAGCGTGGGCTTGTGGCCGGTCAATTCGGCCAGCAGCGGGTTGGCGCTGGATTCGGGCAAGCGGGCGTCCAGCATCTCCACCACCACGTCAATGTCTTTGATGCGCTCGCCAATGGCTTTGCGCGTCAAATGCATGTGGCCGGGAAACCATTGAACGGCCATGGCAAGCGGTCTATTGAACGACCCGACCGCCTTAGGCGCGGCGCTGTGCGCTGCGTGGGGTCAGGCGCGCGGGGGACAGGTACTGCGCCAGGTACTGGTCAAAAGGCAGGCTGTCGGCCGCTTCAACCGCCGCCTGGTCTTGCAGGGATTGCAGCGCCTGCGCCTTCATAGCAAGGGTTTGCGCCGCCGTCAAAGGCGCGGCTACCGCGCTGGCTTTCAAGCGCTGCGCCTGCGCCAGACCGAAGCGGCCAAAGGAGCCGCCGAAATCGTTTTGCATGCTGGCCAGTACCCGCGCTGCGGGGAGTTTTTCCGGGTGGTGCAAGCTGTCGATCGCATGGTCCAGCGCCGCGCAGTGCAGACCTGGGGCGGGCGACAGTTCTTTGTCAGCCACCTCATCCAGCCGCTGAGCGATCGGGCGCATTTCGGAGAGGATGCGGTCGGCCCATTCGACCAGCTCGACCTGCTGGCCCTGGCGCTCGATACAAAAGCCAGGCTCGCGTCCGCGCTCGGCTACCTGGCCCTGGTTGCGCACCAGCGCGGCGATCTCTTGTGGCGTATCCGGCGGGCTGTCGCTGAGCAGGCAGTGCAGCAAAAACACATCGAGAAAACGCATAGTTTGGGTGGCGATACCGATGGGCTCAAACGGGTCCAAGTCCATCAGCCGCACTTCCACGTACTGCACACCCCGCTCGCGCAGCGCATGCAGCGGCCGCTCGCCGGGGTGGATCGTGCGCTTGGGGCGGATCGTGCCGTAGAACTCGTTCTCGATTTGCAGCAGGCTGGTGCCCAGCTGGCGGTAGCTGCCATCCTCAGAACGCACGCCGATGGCCTCATAACGCGGATAGGGCACGGTGAGCGCCGCCTCGAGCGAGCGGCCATAGCCCTCCAGGCTGTTGTAGCTGACGGCCAGCGCGCTTTGCGCATCGCTCTGGTAGCCCAGGCCGCCCATGCGCAGCGATGTGGCGTAGGGCAGATACAAGGTGTCGTCGCCCAGCGCTTGCAACGTGTGCACATTGCCGCGCGCAAAGCAGGCACACACCGCAGGCGACGCGCCGAACAAGACCATGGGCAAAAAGGCGTGGCGGCGGAAATTGCGGATCAGGCTGAAGTAGTCGGCGTCCGCCACCTGCGGGATGGACCAGTTGTAGTGCACGCCCGAGATGGTTTGCATGCGCCGCCCATACCGGTAGCCGAGACCGCTGCGGTAGACCGTTTTGCTGCGCCCCACGTTGGACGTACCGTATTGGCCCAAGGGAATCGCGTCATCGCCGGGCAGCCAGCAGGGCATGCTGGAGGGCCACAGCAACTCCTCGCCAATGGCGTTGAGCGTGAAAGTTTGTACAGCATCGAGTTCGGCTGCGCAGGCCTGCGCGCTGGGGTGCACACCGGTGATGAGCTCCACCTGCGACTCGCTGAAATCGGTGGTGATGTGCGGGTGGGTCAGCGCTGAGCCCAGCGCCGTCGGGTGCCCGGTGCTGGCCAAATGGCCATCCGCGCGGGTGCGCAAGCTCTCTTTTTCCACGCCACGGCGCATGCCCGCCAAGCGGTCGTCGCTCCAACCCTTGATGGCTTGTGTCAAATCCTGCATGCGTGCCGCCCCATTTGTGAATCAGTGTCCTGCCCCCTGCGGAGCGGGTGGCTAAGGTAGCACATCGCGGTGAATGCCGCCCAGCGGCGACAATTTGGCTCGCCCTTGCCTACCCGCCCCCCATGGAACTGAACACCGAAATCCCCAACCACCCGCCGCGCGACGCGTCCACGGTCATGCTGCTGCGCGATGGCGCAAGCGGTATCGAGGTATTTCTGGTCAAACGCCACAGCGCCTCCCGCGTGCTGGGGGGTGCCTATGTGTTCCCGGGTGGCAAGCTCGATGCCGCCGACAGCGCCCTGCACCACCGCCATCTGAATCTGAGCGCGCAGGTGCTGCACACCAAACTGGGCGAGCCCGAGACACCCGCCGACAAAGCCAGCGCCCTGTTTGTGGCGGCGCTGCGCGAAACCTTTGAAGAGGCCGGGGTGCTGCTGAGCGAGACGCCGCCAGCGCGGGACGCGGCAAGCGCGGCACAGGACTTTCACACGCTGCTAGAAGCCCAGGGCTTGCGCTTAGACGTACAAGCGTTGCACCCTTGGGTGCGCTGGATCACGCCGCGCATGCCCTCGGTCACCAACCGGCGCTTTGACACACGCTTTTTCATGGCGGCCATGCCGGCGCAGCAAACCGCCGCGCATGACAACGTGGAAACCACTGCCAGCGCCTGGCTGCGGCCACGCGAAGCGCTGGAGCAGTACTGGAACCACGCGATCGACATGGCGCCGCCCCAAATCATGAGCCTGGCGCACCTGGCCCGCCATGCCAGCGTGGCCAGCGTGCTGGCCGACCTGGGCACGCGTACACCAGCCACCATCCTGCCGGAATCGCACGACCAGGACGGGCAGCGGGTCATCTGCTACCCCGGCGACCCGCGCCACAGCGTTTCCACCCGCGCCCTGCCCGGCCCGACGCGCCTGGTCTGGCGCAACCAGCGCTTCGAACCCGAGGGTGGCTTGAACGCTTTGTGGGCCGACTAAAGTCCGGCTTTTGGACCGAAGACTGTGACAATGGTGTTTCAACTTTGGATAGCCAACGTAAATGCAGGCCATTAAAGCTGCCAATGGTCCAGACGGCGGAATCGGTTTAAGCTGTGCGGGTCTCGGGCGGCATCTGCTTCCCGAGCATCCGACGATTTTTCAACCCCCTAGGAGATATTCCCATGGCAGCACTCAAAGGCTCGCGCACGGAACAATGCCTGAAAGACGCCTTCGCAGGCGAATCACAGGCTAACCGTCGCTATTTGTATTTCGCGAACAAGGCTGACGTAGAAGGCCAAAACGACGTGGCAGCGCTGTTCCGCTCCACCGCCGAAGGCGAAACCGGCCACGCCCACGGCCACCTGGAATTCATGGAAACTGTTGGCGATCCCGCGACCGGCCTGCCGATCGGCGGGACCTCGCTGAACCTGAAGGCCTCCATCGCCGGCGAGACCCACGAATATACCGACATGTATCCCGGCATGGCGCGGACTGCCCGCGAAGAGAACTTCGAAGAGATCGCCGACTGGTTCGAGACCCTGGCCAAGGCCGAGAAGTCGCATGCCGGACGCTTCCAGAAGGCGCTCGACAACCTCGACTGATCCTCCCTGTGTAGTCCCGGAAGCCGAGAGCGGCTATCCGGGACCCATGCGCACGGACCTATCCGGCGGGATCGGAGTCCACGGTCCCGGTGTTCGCGTGCCGCGACACCGGGATGACTCCGCAATGCTGCCTCATGCGGACGGACGGTGACCTGTGAGCGAAGACATCCCAGCCTCGGTCAAGGACGCAGCCCGCGAGGGCAGCCTGGAAGCGCCCTTCCGCCATCCGATCGCCTGGCAGGACGAGGAATACTACGACCTCGCCAAGGTCGAGGCCGAGATGGAGCGGCAATTCGACGTCTGTCACACCTGCCGGCGCTGCTTCAATCTGTGCGACAGCTTCCCCAGGCTCTTCGACATGATCGACGAGAGCCGGACCGGCGAGCTCGATAGCGTACCCAAGGCCGACTACGCCAAGGTCGACGAGGCCTGCACGCTCTGCGACATGTGCTTCCTGACCAAGTGCCCCTATGTCCCGCCGCACCCCTTCGACATCGACATCCCGCACCTGATCCTGCGCTACCGCGCCGCCAAACGCCGCGCCGGCGAGAAGCAGTTCATCCGCGAGCAACTGGGCGAGACCGACCGCAACGGCAAGCTCGCCAAGCCGGTGGCCGGCATCGCCAACTGGGCCACCGCGCGCAAGAACACGCCACTGCGCAAGCTGCTGGAGGCGATCGCCCAGATCGACGCCGAGGCCGAACTTCCCAAGTACCATTCGAAGA
>CANIRI010000133.1 GCA_947469815.1 Comamonadaceae bacterium
CCAATACGGTTCATTCCATGCTCTCCTAGCGGGTATCGCGGTCGCGGTTACGCGAGGTATCGCGGCTGCGGGTGTCCAACCCGTTCGACGGGGCAATCGCTGGCGTGGCCGGCTGCGTGGGAACAGGACTGAGCGCTGGTGTCAGCGCATCCATACCGTTCATTTGTAGGATTTTTTCCAATGGCAGGTTCAGCAAGGTCGCACCCTGGCGCGACTCCACCAAGACTTTGGTGACATTGCTGTAAATCTGCTGCATCGCGTCCAAGTACATGCGGTCGCGTGTGACCTGCGGAGCCTTCTGGTATTCGTTGTAAACCGATTTGAATCGCTGCGCATCACCCTGCGCCTGGGCCACGATACGGGCCTTGTAGGCGTCGGCTTCCTCTTTCAAACGCGAGGCCGAACCCACCGCACGGGGAATCACGTCATTGGCATACGCCTGGGCCTCATTTTTGGCGCGTTCGCGCTCTTGACCGGCTTTCAAGACATCGTCAAACGAAGCTTGCACCTGCTCGGGTGGGCGAACCCCACCCTGCTGCAAGTTGATGCCCACCACCTCGATACCCACCTTGTAACGGTCCAGAATGTCCTGCATCAGCGTGCGCACCCGCGGCGCAATCTGGTCACGCTCTTCGGAGAGCGCGGCGTCCATCTTCATTTTTCCGATCACTTCGCGCACCGCTGTTTCAGCAGCCTGAACCACGGCCTCGCTGGGGTTCTTGCTCTCAAACAAGTAGGCCCTCGCATCGCTCAAACGGTACTGCACCGCGAACTTGATGTCGACAATGTTCTCATCGGCGGTCAGCATGGCGGACTCGCGCAAACCCGTTGCCTTGAGCACGTTGTCGCGGCCAATGTCCACCGAGCGGATCTGCGTGGCGGAAATCGTTTCATGGCGCTGGATGGGATACGGCAGACGCCAATTGAAACCGGCACCCACTGTGTTCTTGTAACCACCAAACTGCGTAATCACCGCCTGTTGGCCCTCTTGCACGATGAAGAAGCCCGTTCCCAGCCAAATCACGGCCACGATGGCCAAGATCACCCCGGCGCCCAAACCCGCGTTTTTCATGTCCGGCGGCCCCATCGAGCCGCCGCCGTTGCGCGGTCCCTGCGGACCGCGTGGGCCGCCACCGAACAGGCCGTTGATTTTTTTATTGAAGTCGCGCCACAGTTCGTCCAGGTCCGGAGGGCCATTGCTCGTGGCCGGGCGCGGGGCCGCGGCGCGGGGTTCTTGCGGGGGCGCAGGCGCCGCCGACGGCTCGTCGGTTTTGGGGTCTTTAGGGTCTTTTGCAGCGTCGGGGTCGGACCGACCCCAACGGCTGTCATTGAGGTTCCATACCGGTCGCACCCAGCGCGAAACCGCAGCCTGGAAAGTGGAAAACAAGGCAAAACGCATACGTCAGCTTTCTAACGGGAATGGGGGGATGTTAAGCGCTCAGCGGCACACAGGTTTGCGCAAGCCCATCGTCATCGTGCATCAGGGACTGTTGCTGCGAGCCATTCAAGCTTGCAGCCTGCGATAGGCAGTCGCGCAAACCCTGCAAACCGGTCATGGCGCGCGCGCTGATAAAGACCCGCGGACACTGATGTCCATCGATTTCGTACGTGTCGACCATGCGCACCGGATGGGCATCAGAGGCCAGCGCGTCGATCTTGTTGAAAACAAGAATTTGCGGCACCTCATGGGCACCGATTTCCTGCAAGACGGACTGGACCTGGGCGATCTGCTCGGGGAAATTGGGGTTGGACGCGTCCACCACATGCAGCAACAAGTCTGCGTCCACGGCCTCCTGCAGCGTGGCCTTGAAGGCGTCGACCAGGCCATGCGGCAAATCGCGGATGAACCCCACCGTATCGGACAGGGACACAGAACGCCCCAGGTCACCGAGGTACATCTGCCGGGTGGTCGTGTCCAGCGTAGCAAACAGTTGATCCGCGGCGTAGGCGCGGGCCTTGACCAGGGCATTGAACAAGGTGGATTTCCCAGCGTTGGTGTAGCCGATCAATGAGATATTGAAAGTCCCCTTGCGCTCTCTTTGCCGCCGTTGGGTGCTGCGCTGGCGCTGCAATTTGCGCAGCTGCTCTTTGGTGCGAACGATGTTGGACGCGATCATGCGCCGGTCCAACTCGATCTGCGTCTCGCCGGGGCCGCCGCGTGCGCCGATGCCGCCGCGTTGGCGCTCCAAGTGCGACCAGCGCCGGACCAAGCGGGTACTCAGGTACTGCAACCGCGCCAACTCCACCTGCAACTTGCCTTCATGGCTTTTGGCCCTTTGGGCAAAAATTTCCAAAATCAAAAATGCGCGGTCCGTTACCGGCAATTCCAGCAGGCGCTCGAGGTTGCGTTGCTGGCCCGGGCTGATCGCCTGGTCAAACAGGACTTCTCCCGCACCCAGTTGGGCTGCCAAGTCTTTGATTTCCTGGGCTTTTCCGCTTCCCACGAACAAGGCAGCATCGGGTGCGCGGCGCTTGCAGGTGATTCGCCCGACCGGCTCTAAGCCCGCAGTTTGCGCCAGCAAGCCCAACTCTTCCAAGGTGCGGTCGAAATGCGGATGCCCGAAATCCACGCCGACAAGAATGGCCCGCGCGTCAGGGTTGTTGGAAATTTCTTTCAACGCGAATCTGGGCCTTGCCCATACGCGCTATCGCTGACTATGCGGTACAAGCGGTTTGTTTTACGCGTCATCGCCAGTGGGTGGCGTGAAGTTCACGGCGCGACCGGGAACAATGGTGGAGATCGCATGCTTGTAAACCATTTGGGTCACGGTATTGCGCAGTAGAACCACGTATTGGTCAAAGGATTCGATCTGACCCTGCAGTTTGATTCCATTCACCAGATAAATGGCAACAGGCACATGCTCTTTACGCAAAGCATTGAGGAAGGGGTCTTGCAGAAGTTGGCCTTTGTTGGTCACGATATGTTCCGTGTTGGATGGATTAAACAAGGGTTAACGATAGCATAGACCACTTGGGCGTCCGCTTCATATCCCTACGAAAGCTGGCACCAATTCAGATATTGTTGCTAACCCGATTCGGCAAATGGATTTGCCGATGACTTCATCTGTATCCGCAGCGGCGTACCCGTGAGCTTGAACGCTTTGCGAAAGCGGGCCTCGAGAAAGCGCTTGTAGGTTTCGGTGACATGCTCCAAGGAATTTCCGTGGACCACGATGATGGGCGGGTTCATGCCGCCCTGGTGGGCGTAACGCAGCTTGGGCCGGTACGCCCCGTTCTTTTTAGGGGTCTGGAACTGAACCGCCTCCAGCAGCAATCGGGTCAGCACGGGCGTGGGCATCTTGCAGTTGGCAGACCGGTGGGCCTGCGCAATGGAGTCCCACACCGGCCCCAGGCCCTGCCGCTTTTGCGCCGAAATGTAGTGAACATCTGCGAACTTGAGAAAAACCAAGCGCGTCTCCAGCGAGCGTTTGACCAGCTCGCGCTGGTAAGCATCGACAGCATCCCATTTGTTCACGGCCACAACCACGGCGCAACCGGATTCCAAAATGTAGCCTGCAATATGCGCATCCTGATCGGTCACACCCTGTTGCGCATCAATCAGGAGCAACACCACGTTGGCCGAGGCAATGGCCTGCAGGGTCTTGACCACCGAGAATTTCTCAACCGCCTCAAAAACCTGGCCGCGCCGGCGCAGGCCAGCGGTATCGATCAAGTCAAAGCGCTGCCCACCGCGCTCAAACGGCACCGAGATGGCGTCGCGCGTGGTGCCGGGCATGTCAAACGCCACCAAGCGCTCCTCACCGAGCCAGGTGTTGATCAGCGTGGACTTGCCAACATTGGGCCGACCGGCCACCGCGAGCCGGATCGCGCCATCCTCTGGCACCGCTTCGACCTCGGCCTCGGGATCGATGCCAAAGGACGCGAACACCATGTCCAACAATGAGCGCATGCCCTGGCCGTGGGCCGCAGAAATCGGCAGCACCTCGCCCAAACCCAGCTCAAAAAACTCGCCCAGCTGCAGCCCCTGGGTCATGCCCTCTGCCTTATTCGCCGCGAGCACACAGGTTTTACCCAAACGCCGCAGGTACTTGGCGATCTCATGGTCCTGCACCGAAAGGCCATTGCGGGCGTCGACAACAAAAACCACGGCATCCGCCTCGGCCACAGCCTGGCGCGTTTGCTTGGCCATTTCCTTGTAAATGCCGCTGACGGCGTCGGGCTCGAAGCCACCGGTGTCCACGACGATGAATTCACGTTTACCGTGCGTGGCGTTACCGTAGTGGCGGTCACGCGTCAAACCGGCCAGGTCGGCAACGATGGCGTCGCGGGACTTGGTCAATCGGTTGAACAGGGTGGATTTGCCGACGTTGGCACGGCCAACCAGCGCAATCACGGGCTTCATAGATAAGCGCCCTCTAATCAGACGCGTAGGCGTACAGCCCGCCGCGCTGGGTCACTAGGACCAGATTTTTGCCCATAAGAACAGGGCCCAGCGCAACCGCAGACCCATCGGTGACCAGCCGGTTCAGCAGCTTTCCGTCGCGTGTATCCAAAACGTGCACGAAGCCGGCGCTGTCACCAAAAACCATACTCCGATCCCACACTACCGGCGTCCCCAGGCCGCGAAACCGGAAGTTTTCGCTGCTCCACAGCACCTCGCCGGTGGCGCGCTGCCAGGCGCGCAGGCGTCCGTCGGCTTCTGTTCCAAAGACCGTGCTGGCATCGCCTGCCAGGCCGGAATAGCCGTTCGCCGTGCGTGTCCACAGCAGCCGCCCGTTATTGCCGTCCACACAGCCCACGGCAGATTGGAATGCCCGCATGCACACCACGCTACCCCGCCGGGTGGTGCCCGCCACGATGTCGGCCAGGCGTTCCACCTCGTTGGTTCCCCGCACGTTCGCCAAGGCCACATCCCAACGGGTGCTGCCGTTTTGCGGATTCAAGCCAAGCACGCGGCCACCCAGGCCCACCACCAGGGTGTCGCCCACAGCCATCAGCAAACCAGCTTGCGCAAGGATCAAGGGCTCCCCGGTTCGCTGCTGCTGCCACAGCCGCTGCCCGGTGGCCGCATCGAAAGCGCTGATCATGCGATCCCCGCCAAGAACAAAAACACGTCCCCCGGCGACCAGCGGCGCGGTCAGAACCAGTGCTTGGACATTAGCGCGCCAGAGTTCCTTGCCCTGCTCCAGCAATACGAGCGTATTACCCTGGGTCACTACCGCCATGCGCGTGGCATCTCCACCCAAACCCGAGGTGATCGCAGCACCCAGATCGACACGCCAGTTTTCAACGCCGGTAGCAGCATTCCACGCAACAATCCGGCCGGCTTTGGTCATCACCAGCACGTCAGCGCCGTCGGCCTTGATATCCAGGGGTTCCTCGCCAAGCGCTTTGGCGTTGCTCCACACCAATCGAACGGACAGGCTGGATGGGTTGGCCGCGAGCGCCGCAGGGGTCGGTTTATCCGGGCCCGCGCAGCCGCCCAAGAGAAGGCTTGCCAGCGTTGCTGATAGCAGCAAAGAACGCGGCAAACTGCGCCAAATGGCCGTGCGTGGCATCAACCCGCTCCAGCGGGGGCGGGAGGTTCCACGCCCAAGGCGTTGAGCTTGATCTTGATAAGCCGCCGGTACTCTGATTCCGCATCCATGCTGGCAAAGGCTTTGAGGTATGCCGCTTTCGCCTCCGCCGGCTTGTTTTGCACCGCGTACAGATCGCCCAGGCGGTCTTGCGCCAAGCCTACAAAAGCCTCGGCACGCACGGATTCCAAGGTTTTTTGCGCCTGCTCGTACTGCTTGGCCTCCAGCATCAATGCCGAAAGCCGCAACGCTGCGACGGCCCGGTAACCCTCATCGGAGGCGTTATCGGCCACCCACTGCAAGGCTGCGCTCGCCGTGGCCGAAGCATCATCCTTGCCGCTATCGATCGCCAATTTAGCCACCAGCAAGCCAGCCTGGGGCGCATAACTGGTGGATGCATAGCGCTGCTTCATGTCATCAAAAGCACGCTGCGCCAAGACCAGGTCCGATGCCCCCGCAGCACGCTCCACTTCGTCGAACATGGCCGATGCCTGCGAGGCTTGACGCGCCTGCCAGTAGCGGTAGCCGTTCCAACCTGCAAGCCCGAGCACAACCAACAGCAAAACGGTGCTGATCGCGCCACCAAAACGGCTCCAAAAGTGCTTGAGCGCATCGAGCTGATCTTGTTCTTCGAGATTGAGATTGGTTGCCATGGATACCTACTGGTTAAGCGGCGGATTGTAGGCTGTGCGCCCATTGCGCCACGCTATCCAGCGGGTGGCGGACCTGCGCCACCGAAGCGTCACGCAAGGCCTTGACTGTGACGACGCCATCGGCCATCTCATCGGAACCAAAAATCAACGCATAGCGCGCGCCCGATGCATCGGCGCGTTTGAACTGCGCTTTGATGCCGGGCAGCGCCCCGTCCACAACGGCCTGCATCTGAACCGAGAGGCCGCACTGGCGCAATTGCTGCAGGCAATGGTGGACATGCGGGAAATGCGCAGCGTCGGTCACTACAGCGTACACATCCAAGGGCGATGTGGCCAAGGCCTGTTCACCGATCAATTCGAGAACCCGCTCCATACCCATGGCCCAGCCAACGGCGGGGGCTGGTTTTCCGCCAACCTGCTCCATCAAATAGTCGTATCGGCCGCCTGCGCAAATCGTGCCCTGAGCACCCAAGCGTGTGGTGACGAATTCGAAAACGGTCAGGTTGTAGTAGTCCAAGCCTCGCACCAAGCGGTGGTTGATCGTATGGGTAACTCCGTTGGCATCTAGGATCCCCAGGACCGCCGCAAGGTGGGCCTTGGACGCCTCACCCAAAAATTCAACCAACTTGGGTGCCGCGCCAATCACCTCTTGCATTGCAGGGTTCTTGCTGTCAAGCAG
>CANIRI010000134.1 GCA_947469815.1 Comamonadaceae bacterium
CTTGAGCAGCGTGAGCAATTGCGGGCGCGGATGCAGACACTGGCCGGGCCAGAGGGCGGCGGCTTTATCTTGCGTACCAACGCCGAGGACGCCAGCGACGCGGAGTTGGCCGACGACATCGGCTATTTACGCAAAGCCTGGGCGCGTATCAAAGCCGCGGGTTTGCGGCTGCCGGCGGCTAGTTTGCTGCACCAGGACCTGAGCCTGATGCAGCGGGTGCTGCGCGATCTGGTGGGTGAGGGCACGCAGGCGATCCGCGTGGATTCGGGTGAGCAGTGCGAGGCACTCAAGGCTTTCGGCTTGGAGTTCATGCCCGCAGCGGCGGCGAAGTTGCAGCGCTACAAGGGCGAGCGGCCGATATTTGATTTGTTTGGCATCGACGAAGACATTGCCCGCGCGCTGGCGCGGCGGGTGGATTTGAAGTCCGGCGGTTACCTGGTGATTGACCAGACCGAAGCACTGACGACGATTGACGTGAACACCGGCGGCTTTGTGGGCGCGCGCAATTTTGACGACACGATTTTCAAGACCAACCTGGAGGCGGCCCACGCAATTGCCCGCCAATTGCGGCTGCGCAATTTGGGCGGCATCGTGATTGCCGACTTCATCGACATGGTGCGCGAAGACCACCGCGCGCAGGTACTGGACGCCTTGCGCCAGCAACTGCAACGTGACCGGGTCAAGACCACATTAGGCGGTTTTTCGCAGCTGGGTTTGGTGGAGATGACGCGCAAGCGCACCCGCGAATCGCTGGCGCATATGCTGTGTGAACCCTGCGCCGAATGCCAGGGCAAAGGCACCGTGAAAACCGTGCGCACTGTGGCCTACGACATTTTTCGCGAAATCCTGCGCGAGGCACGGCAATTCAATCCGCGCGAGTTCCGCATCGTCGCCTCGCCCAAGGTGATTGAGCTGTTTCTGGATGAGGAGCGCCAGCACCTGGAAGGCCTGAGCAGCTTTATTGGCAAACCGATTTCCCTGCAAAGTGAGGCCGGTGTGGCGCAGGAAAAGTACGATATTGTGTTGTTGTGAGGCTGTTTTGCAACGACTGCGTATTGCATTTTTGACCAAGAATTTCGATACCAAGGGTGGGGGTGCGGAACGGTATGCGGTGGCATTGGCGGAGCAACTGTCTGAACGCCACGAGGTCCATGTTTTTTCGCAATCGGTAGGCGCAATGCTTCCTGGCATCAATTACCACCCGGTTCGTTGGGCCGTGCGGAGGCCTCGCTGGATCAACCAATTGCTGTTCGCGTACGCGACCTGGCGCATGACGCGCCAAGGTTACGACGTGGTTCATTCGCATGAAAATGTGTGGCATGGGCAGGTGCAGACCCTGCATGTCCTGCCGATGCGCCATACCTTGCTCCGAGAGAAGTCGGGTTTGAAGCGGCTGTGGAAATTGCTCGGCATGGTGAGTAGCCCCAGGCTGCTGGCGCACTTGGGTTTGGAGCGATCCCGTTTTCAAAACGATGGGCGTGTTTATGTGGCCGTTTCTGAAACCTTGCATGCGATCGTGGCGCAGACATACAAGGGGTCTGAACGCGCAATGCATGTGATTCCGCCCGGTATTACGGAGGTTGCGGGCGCTGCGTCCGCGCAGGAGCGCCTGGCTTCGCGGGAAGCATTGGGTTTGCCGCTGCAAGGGAGGTGTTTGTTGCTGGTGGGAAATGACCTCCGGAAAAAAGGGCTGGGGTGCGTGATCCAAGCCCTGGCCCTTTTGTCGGATCCGTCGGACTTTGTTGCGGTGGTCGGGCATGTTGGGCAGCGTGCTGTCTGGGAGGCTATGGCACGGGACTTGGGTGTGGGATCGCAGTTGCACTTTTTGGGCATGCGGGAAGATGTCGGTGTGGCCTACGTCGCTGCCGATATTTTGGTACACCCCACTTTGGAAGACACCTATGCCATGGTGGTGCTGGAGGCTATGTCGCACGCGCTGCCGGTGATCGTCAGCCAAGCCGCTTACTGCGGGATTTCTGCTGAATTGACCCACGGTGTGAATGCTTTGTTGTTGCAGGATCCGCATGATGCGCACGCCTTGGCGCAGGCGGTGAGCCAACTGCGCGACTCTCCCGATTTGCAAAAGCGACTTTGTGAGCGCGGTGTTGAATTTGCGGCCCAACGCACCTGGGCTAGTGTGGCGCTACGGCACGAGCGCCTGTATGCCGATTTGCGGGGGATTGCAGCATGAGCGGTCCGCGCATTCCGATACTGATGTACCACCAGATTGACGCGGCTCCCCCGAAAGGTACACCGCTGCGTGGCTTGGTGGTGAGCCCTGGTACTTTTTCCCGGCACATGCGGCTGTTGCACTTTTTGGGTTACAAAGGTCTTTCGATGAGCGCATTGATGCCTTATTTGAGAGGCGAGAAGTCGGGCAAAGTGTTTGGGATCACCTTCGACGACGGGTATGAGAACAACTTTCACAGCGCGCTTCCGGTGCTGCGCCGACTCCGATTCAGTGCCACCTGCTATGCCGTGGCGGCGCGCCTCGGGCAGTCCAACAGCTGGGACATCGAGGAAGGGATCGGGCAGGTTGCATTGATGGATGCAGGGCAGTTGCAGGCCTGGATTGACGCAGGTCAGGAGGTCGGCTCGCACACCAGCCACCATGTTGATTTGACGGCGTGCGATCCGCAGAACCTGGAGTCTGAGATTGCAGGGTCTCGCCGCTTGCTGGAGGCGCTTTTGCACCAGCCAGGCGGTGTGCAGCATTTTTGCTACCCCTATGGCCGATTCGATGCAGCCAGCCTAGACCAGACGATCCAAGCGGCTTATGCAAGCGCTACAACTACCCAGCGCGGTCGGGTCCCGGTTCCCGTTCAGGATGGAGCATTTACCTTGCCCCGCGTGCTGGTCAGTCGGTCAACCACCTGGGTGCATCTGCTATTGAAGTGCTTCACGGATTACGAGGACCGTCGGGGCGTTCAGGGTTGAGCGACTGCTGGAGCGTGAGAGGCGCGGTCGTTTTCTGCGCTTTCTCTAGCGTCTGGTTTCAGTCCCGCTGCCAAGCACAGCGCAAGCGTGACGCACAGGTAATCACCTATCAGTGCGTCATACAGGGCGCAGTTGAACAGGCAGGCAATGATCGTGGCGAGCAGGGCCGATTGGGTCGCGCGACGTTCCGCAAAGTCCATCCGCAGGCTCAGTCGGAAAATGGAGGCCAGTATCCCTATCAGCAGCACGATTCCGCCCAAGCCCAGCTCAACGCCCCACAGCAGAAATTCCTGGTGGGGGTTGCCATCGGTCGGATTTTCATTGGGGCGCCCGGCGGCACTTTGAACTGCGTCGTACTGCTGCCCCCAACTACCGGCACCGGTGCCGGCAAGCGGATGCTCCCGAATGCTCACCAGCGCCGAGCGGTAGGCTTCCAAGCGAAACCCAATGGAGGTGGGTCTGGTGTCCCCTTGCGCGTAGTCGCGGGCCTCAGCCCAGGATGCGTCGAATCGGTCGTACACCGGCTTTGAAAAAACCAACAGTGCCGCCATGAAAATCACCGGTGTGCATAAGGCTGCAAGGCGCAGGCGGCTGGGTAATAGCCACATCACCCACAAAGAAACCATCGCTGATCCCACAAGCTGGCCAGTGCGACCGGGCAGCAAGAAAAATACACATCCCAGAGCAGCTAAACACGCAGGAATCACCCCGAAGCGCTGCCAACCGGTTGCCAAATTGGCACGTCCATGCCACAAAATCGCAGCGAACACGCTGGCCATGATGGATTGATCGAGATAGCTGGAAAAAACCGCAAACTGGTTACCCTTGTTTCCATCTAGGGCGGTTTGCCAGGGAAGGGATATTCCCGCAAATAAGGCCCACGATGAGGCCAGAACAAACAGCTGTCCCAGCACATAGCCCCGCAAGGCCCAATGTGCTTCGTTTTTGGTTTTGATCATGAAATAAAGCAGCGGAATGAGCAACAGTGTGCCGTGGTGGTTGATGGACTTCCACATCAAAGCTTCGGGTGCCTGGGTCCACAAACCGCTCGCAAGGATCGCTAAAAAACCGAGGTAAATCCACGTGTTAACCGGCGGACGTTTGACGCGCCAACCCAAGGGTCGGGGAGTGCAGCCCCAGAAAACGGCGATTCCGGCCAGAACCAATAGGGCTTTCGATGCGCTGACGAAGCCCATGGGCAACGACACCGATACCGCCAGTGCCCCAACGGATATTCGACGCAGCACGGCAAGCCACTTGGCTTCCAAAAAATCCCCGTCCATCAGGCAGCCGGTGGTGAGTCAGAGGGCGCATCCCATCGCGCGCCTTGCTGGATTTCATAGGCTTTCAGATACCTGTAAAAAGTCCCCTCAAAATTCCCCAGCGCGATCACAAAGCCAGGCCAGCCATCCAGGAAACCGGCTTTGAAAACATAGTGCTTCACAAATGCCCATACCCCGTGCACCAGCGCGCCACCCATGCTGATCTTTTTGTGCGCGATCTTTTGTGCGCCTAGTGTGGAGTAGCGGTTGGCTTTGTGCAGCAATTCGCCCATATCTTTGAACGGAAATTGCCAGATGGCGTTGTGAAGCGTGCCCAGCGGGCGGGTGGTGTTCAGCACCCATCCTTCGTGTACCGGTTGCGCGTCATAACGAAGCGCGCCTTGGCGAAACAGCTGCGGCTGGCGGAAGTTGGGGTACCAACCGGAGTGCCGTATCCAGCGGCCCATAAAAAAGTTGCGCCGCGGCACCCAATAGGCTTGTGGCGCATCGGCTGCGTCTGGTTGTTGGGTGATCGCGCGAATTTCAGCGGCCACCTCCGGCGTGCAGCGCTCGTCGGCATCCAGGCTGAAGATCCACGGGTGCGTGCAAGCGTCGAGTGCGTGGTTGCGCAGATCGCCAAAACCGGTGAACGCAACCTGCACCACGCGTGCGCCCAGGCTGGCAGCAATCTCTGCGGTTCCGTCCGTACTCCAGGAATCCACAACAATCACTTCGTCTGCCCACAGTGCGCTTTCCACTGTGGCACGCACCTTCTCCGCTTCGTTGTAGGCGATGATGTAAACCGATACGCGTGACATGGGTGGTAGGATGAAAATCCCGGTGAGTCTATTCCAACATGTCTGCTAAGCCCTTGATTTCGGTGGTTCTGACCACTTACAACCGCAGCGATGCGCTGGCGGTGGTTCTGAGAGCTTTGCAGCGGCAGACCGATACAGACTTCGAGGTGGTCATCGCCGATGACGGCTCCCAGCCCGCACACCGTACCCGCATCCGGGAGGTGGCGCAGGGGTGTTCTTTTGCGTTGGCGCATGTCTGGCATCCTGATGTGGGCTTTACCGTGGCGCGCGCCCGCAATCTCGGGGTGGCCCAGAGCCGTGGCAGCTACCTGGTCTTGCTGGATGGTGATTGTGTGCCGGACCTTGATTTCATTGCGCAGCACCGGCGCTTGATGCAAAACGGGTTTTTGGTGAACGGCAGCCGCTGCCTGTTGTCGAAGCGTTTCACGCAGCATGTGTTGGATGGTGCTGTCGATGTCGTGGGGATGACGTGGGTGTATTGGCTGCAACAGTGGCGTAAGGGATATGCCAGTAAAATGTCTCCACTACTGCGCGCACCCGATTGGGGCGTTCGGATCGAATCAGATTTTCGTTGGCATGGCATAAGAAGTTGCAACATGGGTTTGTGGCGTGCCGACTTTGAGCGGGTGAACGGATTCGATAGCTCGTTTCAAGGCTGGGGCCATGAAGATGCCGATTTGGTCTTGCGGATGTTTCATGCCGGTATCCGCAGGAAAAATGGTTTTTTTGCGACCGAAGTGTTCCATTTGTGGCACGACGAGGCCAGCCGAAACAGGGCTTCCGCCAATGAGGGTACGGTGCGACAGCGGATGGACAGCGACATCGTTCGGGCTCCGCTGGGTTTGCAGGAGTGCCGCGCTGAAGAGGATTTTGAAACTGTGAATTTTGCGAATTGGTGATTTTGAGATTTATGAAAAATTGGTTGCTTTCGGTCTTCTGGTTGCTGTGCGCAGTTTCGGGGCATGCGCAGTTTCGTGTGGAAGTGTCTGGCGTCGGTACGACCCAGATCCCGGTGGCTGTCACGCCTTTTCGTGGCAACGACGTCAGCGTTCAAAAGATGTCAGCCATCATCCAGGCTGATCTGGAGCGCAGCGGAATTTTCCGGAGCATCGATGTGATTGGCGCACCGGCCACCGATGAAACAACCGGCCTGCAGGATCCATCTTTCTGGCGTAAAAAAGGCGCGGACGCCTTGGTCAGCGGTAGCGTGAACCGGCTGTCGGATGGGCGGATGGATGTGCGTTTTCGCTTATGGGACGTTGCCCGTAACGAGAACATGGGTGGAGTAGGCTATGCAGTAGCGCCTGCGGATATGCGCATGGCAGCGCACAAAATCGCCGACTACGTATACGAAAAGCTGACGGGTGAGAAAGCGGTGTTTTCTACCCGGATAGCCTACGTGACCAAAAATGGCAACGTGCATACGCTGTGGGTAGCCGACTCGGATGGCGAAAACGCAAGCTTTGCCTTGCGCAGCAACGAGCCCATTATTTCGCCGGCGTGGTCCCCAACGGGAAGCCAACTGGCCTATGTATCGTTCGAGGCTAGAAAGCCATCGGTGTACGTGCACGATGTCGAGACCGCAAAGCGCCGTCTGGTGGCGAATTTCAAGGGCTCCAACAGTGCGCCGACCTGGTCGCCAGACGGCCGTACCCTGGCCGTGACGCTCAGCAGGGAAAACGGCTCTCAGATTTTTCTGTTGGACGCCATGACCCCCGGCGCTGAGCCGCGCCGCATCACCACGTCATCGGCGATCGATACCGAACCCACCTTTTCAAGCGACGGGAAAACGATTTACTTCGTCAGTGACCGGGGCGGCACACCGCA
>CANIRI010000135.1 GCA_947469815.1 Comamonadaceae bacterium
GCCAGCCCCGGGACCATTCACCGCAAGCTTGATATGTTGCGTGAGCTGGGGCTCATTAACCAGATTTTCCAAGGCGATAACCGCCGCACGAAGTATCTCGTTACCACGTCGGTAGCCGATGACTACTTCGACACCTTAGGCCGGGTTCTGATCGAGGCAGTCGCTACCGAAGCCAGCGTCTGAGGTTTGCGTCTTTACCCCGCATCCAACAGCACACCGCTTTCACACCGCAAAGCAGCGGCCGCCTCCAAATCTTTCACCACGCCATCCAGGAGCACCGGAAGCGGCGTATCAGGAAAGTGTCTACGCTGTAATTCACCGATGTAACGGGTCTGCTCGGCCCAGGCGTACAGCGCGGTCAGCGGCCAGGTCTGTAGCTCCAGCAGCTTGAACTTCACCAGCACTTTCAGTCCGTAGCGCACATGGCTCAAGGGCTTGCGCCGGAAATGATCCAAGCGCGCATAAGCGCGCGCCAAGGCAGCAGACGCATCCATAAACGGTGATCCGTGGCCCGGGATCACCAGGCGCGGATCCAAGCGCGCGATGAGGTCCAGGGTGGCGCCCACCGCATCAAACGCGTCCTCGCCGTCGAGCTCCGGAAACACCACACCAAAACCGTTCTCCCACAGGGCGTCGGCCGACACCAGCACACCGGTTGAGGGCGCAAACAAGACCACGGAGTGCGGGTCATGGCCGGGCGCGGCATGCACTTCCCAGCATTGGCCCCCTAGCTCCAGACGCTCGCCGGCTTGCAGCAGGCGGTCCGCCGCAAAGCGCGGGCAGTGCTGCCCGGTTGCCCGAAAGTGCAAGGCCTGTTCGTCCCATTGCGCCACCGCCTGCGCTTCACCAGGCGCAATCCAGGTCTGCAGCGCGGGGTAGCGCGCTGCCAAGGCCGCGTTGCCCCCGCAGTGGTCGCTGTGCAAGTGGGTGTTGAGCAGCAAATCAAGTTGGCGACCCTGGAGCTTCTGGTGTACCAGATCCAGCAGCAAGGGGGCATGGGTGTGGTAGCCGCTGTCCACCAGCACGGTTTGTTCGGCACCCAGCAAGAGCACGCTGTTCGAAGAAAGCCAGCCGCGCTCGAACACGTGGACGCCTTGGGGTAAGTGCGTAGAGAACGGCATCATTGAACTGTAACGGCTTGCGCTATTCTTCATGCCATCCCAACCACGGCGCACTGCGCCCCCTCCCAGTGTCCGACCCTGCCCCGACGCCGACTGACCATAAACACGATAAGCGCACGTTTCTGCGCAAATTGGCCGAGTTTTTACACCCCGGTCCCGATTCAGCCGAAGAGCTGATCCAAACCCTGGCAGAGGCAGAACACAACCAGATCATCGGGCCCGAAGCCCGCGCCATGCTCGAAGGCGTGATCCGCCTGGCCGATATGAGCGCTGGCGAGGTGATGGTCCCAGCCACGCGCATGGACTGGATCGACATCCAGGCACCGCTGGACGACATCATGCACACGGTGATCGACACGGCGCACTCCCGGTTTCCGGTGTTTGACGGGGAGCGCGACAACATCCTGGGCATTTTGCTGGCCAAGGATTTGCTCAAACTGCAGCGCGCGCCCGAATTCAATATCCGCGCGCTCTTGCGCCCGGCGGTGTTTGTGCCCGAGACCAAAGGACTTAACGATTTGTTGCGCGACTTCAAGGGCACCCGCAACCACCTCGCCATCGTCGTCGACGAGTTCGGCCGCGTGGCCGGTTTGATCACCATCGAAGACGTGCTGGAGCAAATCGTCGGCGAAATCGAAGACGAGTTCGACACCGCGGATGACGAAGGCGACATCTTTGCGCTGGCCGACCGCAGCTACCGGGTCAACGGCGACACCTCTCTGGAGCGGGTGAACGAAGCCTTTTCCACCGACCTGTCCGACCCGGATGCCAACTTTCAGACCATTGGCGGCCTGATTTCGCACGCCATGGGCCATGTGCCCAAGCGCGGCGAGCGCCTGAGCCTGGGCGGGCTGGACTTTGTGGTGATGCACACCAAGGGCGGCGCGGTGAAATGGTTCCGCGTGACGCCGAGCACTGACGCGCCGGGCTGATGCAGCCAGCACCCCCGCTTTGGCGCACCGGGGTGCTATCGGCCTGCGCCGGGCTGCTGCTGGCAGCCAGCGTAGCCTGGCCAATTCCCAGTGGCTGGTTCCCAGCAATCGCCCAGGGAACCTCATTCTGGTGGTTGCAACCCCTGGCGCTGGCCCTCTTGTGCAGGGGTTTGCAGCAGTCACGCAGCCGGCGCCAAGCTTGGTTTACGGGCTGGATTTTTGCCAGCAGTTGGCTGGCCGCTACTTTCTGGTGGCTGGTAGTGGCCATGCACGTATACGGCGGCATGAACGCGCCACTGGCCATCTTCGCAACCCTGCTTCTGGCGGCTGCGCTGGCGGTGTATTACGCGCTGGCCGGGCTGGTCTATTGGCGCTGTACCCGGCGCCGGGGCTTTGCCGGCCTTACCGGTCGTGGGGCATCATGGGGTGCCAGCAGCCTGCTGTTTGCTGCGCTGTGGACCGCAGCCGAAATGGCGCGCGGCACCTGGTTGACCGGTTTTGGCTGGGGCGCAGTGGGCTACGCCCATGTGGATGGACCGCTGGCTTTTTATGCGCCCTGGGTAGGAGCGTACGGGCTGACGGCGCTGGGCGCCTGGCTGGCCGCGGTGCTCGCGCAGGGCCTGCGGCTGCGCTGGGCCGCCGCCGCCCTGCTCGTTCTGGCCCTGCCATGGGCGGCGGCGGTGCCGGATTGGACGCAGTCCACCGGTTCGCTGCGCGTCACTTTGCTGCAAGGCAATATCAGCCAAAGCAACAAATTCGACGCGCCCACGGTGGAGCAAGCGCTGCGCTGGTATGCCAGCCAGATTGCCGCCGCGCAAGGCGCTCTGGTGGTCGTGCCTGAAACCGCCGTCCCCCTGCTGCCCGCCCAATGGCCCCCCGGATACATGCAAAGCCTCCAGCAGAGCCTGCGGGCCAAAAATCAGAGTGCGCTGATCGGCGCACCCTGGGGTGACGCGCAGAGTGGCTACACCAACTCCGCGCTGGGTTTGGGCGTCGCGCAAACCGCTGACTACCGTTACGACAAACACCACCTGGTGCCTTTTGGCGAATTCATTCCACCGATGTTCCACTGGTTTATCGACCTGATGCGCATCCCTTTGGGCGACTTCAACCGCGGTCCGCTCGCGGCGCCTTCCTTCGTCGCTCAGGGTCAGCGCCTGGGGCCGCATATTTGCTACGAAGACCTGTTCGGCGAAGAGCTTGCCACCCGCTTCGTCCAGCCCGATCTGGCCCCGACCGTGCTGGTGAACCTGAGCAATCTGGGCTGGTTTGACGACACCGTGGCGCTGGACCAGCACGCCACCATCGCCCGCATGCGCGCCCTGGAGTTCCAGCGTCCCATCGTGCGCGCCACCAACACCGGCGTGAGCGCCATCATCGACCACCGAGGCTACATCCTGGCGGCGCTGCCGCGTTTGCAAGCCGGTGCATTGGAGGGTCTGGTGGAAGGCCGCACCGGCACTACGCCCTTTGCCTGGTGGGCCGGGCGCTTCGGGCTGTGGCCGCTGTGGATACTGTTCAGTCTGATCGTGGGCGCATACTGGGTGCGCAGGCATCCATGAACGTATCGCTGCGCCAGACCTGGTGGTTTTGGCTGAAGATCGGCTGCATCAGCTTTGGCGGCCCTGCGGGTCAAATTGCCCTTTTGCACCAGGAACTGGTGGAGCGCAGGCGCTGGATTTCGGAGCGCCGCTTTCTGCATGCGCTGAACTACTGCATGGTGCTGCCCGGCCCGGAGGCGCAGCAACTGGCCACCTACCTGGGCTGGCTGATGCACCGCAGCGGGGGCGGCGTTGTGGCAGGTGTCTTGTTTGTGCTGCCTTCGCTGTTACTGCTGATTGCGCTGTCCTGGGTCTATCTGGTTTTTGGCAACACGCCGCTGGTGGCGGGTTTGTTTGCGGGCATCAAACCCGCCGTGACAGCCATCGTGCTCCAAGCCGCTTGGCGCATGGGCTCGCGCGCGCTGCGCAACCCGGTGCTGTGGGCGCTAGCCGGCTTGTCCTGGGTGGCGCTGTACCTGCTGCACGCCCCTTTTCCGGCCATCGTGCTGGGGGCGGGTCTGATCGGCTACTTAGGCGGTCAGTTTGCGCCGCGCTGGTTCCAGACCGGCGCGGGCCACAGCGGCACAGCAACGGCCCACGCCGCTGCGCTGATTGACGACGACACCCCCGCACCGGCACACGCGCGCTTCAGCACGCGCGGCCTGCTCACCGTGCTGGCCTGGGGTGCGTTGCTGTGGGCTGTGCCCATGGCGGCGCTGGTGCTGCTATGGGGCTGGGACCACACGCTCGTGCAGATGGCCTGGTTTTTCACCAAAGCGGCGCTGCTGACTTTTGGCGGTGCGTACGCGGTGCTGCCCTATGTGTACCAAGGCGCGGTGGAACATTTCAACTGGCTCACAGCCGCGCAAATGATGGACGGTCTGGCGCTGGGCGAGACCACGCCGGGGCCGCTGATCATGGTGGTGGCCTTTGTCGGCTACGTGGCCGGGCATACGCAGGCGCTGCTGGGCGATGGGGCGGTGTTTTGGGCCGGCGCGCTGGCGGCCACGGTGGTGACCTGGTTCACCTTTTTGCCCTCCTTCATCTTCATTCTCGCCGGTGGCCCATTCATTGAGTCCACCCGCAAAAACCTGCAGTTCACCGCGCCGCTGGCCGCCATCACCGCCGCCGTGGTCGGCGTCATCGTCAGCTTGGCGCTGTTCTTCGGGGAGCACGTGTTCTGGCCGCAAGGTCTGGACGGGCGCTTTGACTTCAGCGCCGCACTGATCGCAGCGGCCGCTGGCGTGGCGCTGATCCGCTTCAAACGGCCTGTGGTGCAGGTGATTGCCGCCTGCGCACTGGTCGGGTGGGGCTTGTCGCTGGGGGCTTGAGCAGCCCCATGGAACTTTCGAATTTGCGAAATTTGTCGATTGCATGACAATGGCATCACGCAGCGCTTGTGATGGGCCAGACAGCCTCCGAGCGGCACCGCGTACACCGACGCAACAAAAATGGAGACTTCGACCGTGAACGAACTGAAAAATACTTTCCCCCAGCCCATCCACCGCAGGAGTCTGCTGCAGGCTGCCGCCGCTGGCGCTACCAGCCTTGCATTGCCTGCCTGGTCTGACGCTGTCTGGCCGACCAAACCGGTGACATTGGTGGTTCCTTTTCCGGCGGGTGGCGGCACCGATGCATTCGCCCGCCCCCTGTCTGCCCAATTTTCCCGGCTGACCGAAAAGCAGCTTGTCATCGACAACAAAGGCGGCGCTGGCGGTACCCTGGGTGCAGCCGTGGCATCCCGCGCGGCACCGGACGGTTACACCCTGTTTATGGGTGCGGTCCACCACACGATTGCGCCCAGCATGTACCCCAAGCTGGAGTACGACCTGGAGCGTGACTTTGTACCGCTCATCAAAGTGGCCAGCGTGCCGCAGGTGCTGGTGGTCAACCCGAAGAAGGTTCCCGTGGCCAACTTTGCAGAGTTCCTGGCATTTGTGCGGAAAAACCCCGACAAACTCAACTACGGCTCTGCCGGTAGCGGTACCTCGCACCACCTCGCGGGCGAATTGTTCAAGCTGCAGACCAACACCCTGATCACCCACATTCCCTACAAAGGCGCAGGCCCTGCATTGCAAGACCTGATTGCCGGCAACATAGACATGATGTTCGACGGCCTGGGCTCATCGGCAGCCCATATCAAAGGCGGGCGGATCAAGGCCTTGATGATCTCGGGAACCAAGCGCAACCCCGCATTCCCGGACGTGCCCTGCTCCGCAGAGCTGGCGCTACCCGAGTACATGGTCAGCACCTGGTACGGCGTTTGGGCGCCCAAAGGCACGCCGGCCGACCTGCAAGCACGCGCAATCGAAGAAATTCGCCGCGCCTGCCAAACCGACGAAGCGAAAACCACCTGGGCCAACCAAGGTGCCGACTTCCCGAACCTCACCGGCGCCCAATTCGATGGCTTCATCAAAGGCGAATTGGCGAAGTGGGCAAAAGTCGTGAAAGCATCCGGCGCGAAGCTCGATTAAAAGCCCGCCGGGTGGTTTTTCAGGCAAACATCCCATGCAAAAACCACGCAGCGGCACTTGGGCCGCTGCGCTGTAAACGCTGGCGAAACACCCAGAGCAAGCCGCAAGCAGCACTGCGGGCAATGAAGTAATCCCGCTGCACGCCGGGCGCGTCGTCCCAGCCCGCTGCTTCGATACGCTGCGGGCCCGCCAGCAGGGTCAAAGGGCCGTGGAACCGGGGTGCGCCGTGCGCGTCGGTCTGCAAAGGCTGCGGGCTCTCGCACAACCAGGTGGGGTACAGGCCTGCGTCGGCATCGCACAAGGCCGCGTGCTGCGCCCCCTGCCGGTATCCGGCGGCTGCGGGTTCTGCCGCGTGCCAATACTGCATGGATTCGGGCCGGTGATCGTCTTGTAGCGCCACGCGCAAAACGCTGCCCGGCCCTAAGCGGGCGGCGACCCGCTCCAGCATCTGGTGCAGCGGATCGCCCAGGCGCTGCGCGTCGGGCAGCAGACTGCGGCTCTCGCCTTGGAGCGGCTGGGTGGACGGCGCGCGCAGGCGCAAATACAAAACCGGCGCAGGCAGCGTCACACGGGCCAGTTGCTCGGCGAACAGGCGCTCCCAGTGGCGCATGTCCTGGCTGGCCTGGGTGGTGCGCAACTGCAAACGCCCCCAACCGTCGCCGCTGTGGTGGCCATCGGTATGGGCAGCATTGCTGCGACGGGCGTCGAGCTGCCACTGCAAGTCCAGCGCCAGGGCCCCGCGCTGGCGCAGACGCAGC
>CANIRI010000136.1 GCA_947469815.1 Comamonadaceae bacterium
CGCCAAGCCCTGGAGGCCGGAATCGGCTGCTTCAATGTGGAAAGCGAAGCCGAACTCGCGGTCCTGAACGAGGTTGCGGTAGAACTTGGCCGTCGGGCACCGATCAGCATCCGGGTCAACCCGAACGTGGATCCGAAAACCCATCCCTATATTTCCACGGGTCTCAAAGGCAATAAATTTGGCGTGGCCCACGAACGCACACTGGCCACCTACCAGCGCGCCGCGCAACTGCCCGGTCTTCGCATTGTCGGGATTGACTGCCACATCGGCTCCCAAATCACCGACAGTGCCCCGTATCTCGATGCGATGGACCGTATGTTGGATTTGGTGACGGCTATTGAATCAACAGGGATTCAGCTGGACCACATCGATTTGGGCGGCGGGCTGGGTATCGACTACGACGGCGACACACCACCGGCGGCCGATGCCTTGTGGGCACAGTTGCTGGCCAAGCTGGACGCAAGCGGCTTCGGGCAGCGCAAGCTGATGATCGAGCCGGGTCGCTCGCTGGTCGGCAATGCGGGCGTGTGTGTGACCGAGGTCCTGTACCTCAAGCCCGGCGAACAGAAAAATTTCTGCATTGTGGACGCCGCCATGAATGACCTGCCGCGCCCTGCCATGTACCAGGCCTTTCACCGCATCGTCCCGCTGGACGAACACCCGGATCGCACTGCCATGCTGTGTGACGTGGTCGGCCCGGTGTGTGAAAGCGGCGACTGGATCGGACGCGACCGGCAAATCAGCGCGCAAGCCGGCGAGTACCTGGCGGTGCTATCGGCAGGCGCTTACTGCGTCAGTATGTCCAGCAACTACAACTCCCGCCCGCGCGCGGCCGAGCTGCTGGTGGACGGCACTACGGTGCACGTCCTGCGGCCGCGTGAAAGCGTGGCCTCGCTTTTCGCTGGCGAACAACTGCGCTAAAAACTCCGGCCGGGAGCCGGCTGTCGGCTGCGCCAGCGGCGCAACACGCGCCATCCCAATAAGACACCCAGGATCGCGCCATACACCGCCACTTCTGCGAAGTTGTTCTTGGCGGCGCGCATCCAAAAAAAGTGCAGTATCGCCAAGCCCGCGATGAGATACACCGCGCGGTGCAGCCGCTGCCACCGCAGCGCACCCAAGCGACGCACCGCGCCATTCCACGATGTCGCCGCCAGCAGGCTTAACAGCAGCAGCGACACGAAGCCGACCAGAATAAACGGACGCTTGGCAATGTCCACGGCAATCTCGGGGAACTCCATGCCCTTGTCCAGCCAGCTATAGGCCAAGAAATGCAGCACAGCAGAAAAAAAGACAAACAAGCCCAGCATGCGGCGAAACCGTGCCAGTGGTGCCAGCCCGAAGCTGACCCGCAACGGCGTCACAGCCAGCACCACACACAGGAAGCGCAGGGTCCAGTCGCCGCTTGAGCGCACCAGCGCTTCGGCCGGGTTAGGACCCAGCTGCCCTGTTATCGCTCCAAACAGCAGCCAGCCCATTGGCAGCAACGCGGACACGAAAAGCAGGGGCTTTGCTGCCCGCGCGCTAAGCCAACGGTTGAGGGACATGCGCAGCGCAACAAGAAACAAGCTGCGGCAGCCCGATCAGTAGAACTTTTGCAAGTCCATGCCCGCGTAGAGCTGCCCGACCTCAGCCTCATAGCCATTGAACATCAAGGTCTTGCGGCGTTTGTCGAACAGCCCGTCTTCGCCGATGCGCCGCTCGGTCGCCTGGCTCCAGCGCGGGTGATCGACCTTGGGGTTGACATTGGAATAGAAGCCGTATTCGTTGGCTGCCGCCTTGTTCCAGGCCGTGCCGGGTTGGTTTTCGGTGAACCGGATTTTCACAATGCTTTTGGCACTCTTGAAACCGTATTTCCAGGGCACGACCAAGCGCACCGGCGCGCCGTTCTGGTTGGGCAAGACTTCGCCGTACATGCCAAAAGCCAGCAGGGTCAATGGGTGACGGGCTTCGTCGAGCCGCAGACCTTCGGCATAGGGCCAATCCAGCGTGCGGCTTCCCACAAATGGCATGGTTTTGGGGTCGGCCAGGGTGACAAATTCGACATACTTGGCGCTGCCAAGTGGTTCCACGCGCTTGATCAGCTCTGCCAGCGAATACCCGACCCAGGGAATCACCATGGACCAGCCCTCGACGCACCGCAGCCGGTAGATACGCTCCTCCAGCGGACTGAGTTTGAGTAAATCGTCCAGACCGAAGGTTGTTGGCTTTTTCACCAGACCGCCCACTTCCACCGACCAAGGCGTCGTTTTTAAAGTGTGTGCATTGCGCGCTGGGTCGGCCTTGTCAGTTCCGAATTCGTAAAAATTGTTATAGGACGATGCGTCCTGGTAGCGCGTCGGTTTGTCCATGGACACCGCGCCTGCCAAGGTGCTTTTGCGGGCATCCAGTGGCGCCAGAACGCCGGGGCGGCCCGATTGGGACCACACAGAGGACGCGCCGATGCCACCGAGCGCAGCGGCACCCAATCCCTGCAACAAACGGCGCCGGTCTTCATAGACCGAGCGCGGGGTGATCTCCGAAGCGCGCATAGCTGTGCTCCCAATGCGAACAAACCAAAAACAAAGCGGGCGGTCTCTCGACACGCCCGCCCGAATCAAAAGAAAGTTGCAGCTTATCGCAATCCGGCCACGTAGTCTGCCAAGGCCTGAATTTCCCGGTCGTTGAGCTTGGCGGCGACCTGGGTCATCTGCGCACTGTTGTTGCGCACACCTCCGCGAAACGCAGTCAATTGGGCCGCTGCGTAGTCTGCATGTTGACCCTTCAGACGCGGATACTGGGCTGGAATGCCCGCACCGCTAGGCCCATGGCAGCCCGAACATGCCGCAATTTGCCGATCGGCTATGCCACCCCGATAAATCCGTTCACCCAAGGCCACCAGGTCCTTGTTTTTCGCAAAACCAGGTTTCGCGTCTTTGCTGCTGAGCCAGTACGCGATATTGCGCATGTCCTCTTCAGACAGGGCGGTGGCGAAGCCTTTCATGATGGCGTTATCGCGCTTACCCGACTTGAACTCCTGCAGCTGCTTGACCAGATATTCCGGGTGTTGCTGCGCAAGCTTGGGGTAGGCAGGGGTGCCGGAGTTGCCATCTGCGCCGTGACAGGCAGCGCAAACCACGCCATAACTGGCTTCGCCTTTGGCCATATCCGGTTTTGCCACGGCCGGCTCCGGCGAATTGGCGCTGGCGGTCAGGGAAGTTACCGAAAGGGCAAGCAAGACGAGAAGGTGGGAGATCGGCTTCATAGGAAGGAATGTGGGAGGAGAAAAACCGCCGCATTCTACAATGGGGGCCACGCCGCTCACCGGACAACCCGGTCGAAGCAGGACCGACAGCCGCATAAATAGAACAATGATGAAACCCCGTCCAACCCCCAGCGCGCCTGCGGAAAGCTCCGCAACCCGGGCGCCCTTGCGCCTCGAAAAGTCCGAATCCGAGGTGGCGCTGGGTTGGCTGCACACCGCACGTTTTCTGACCACGGCGCCCCAGTTGCACTTTCTGCCGGACCTGGATATCCCCGAAATTGCTTTTGTCGGGCGCTCCAACGCCGGCAAATCCACCTGCATCAACACACTGACGCAACAAAAACAACTGGCCTTTGCATCCAAAAAGCCCGGGCGCACCCAGCACATCAACCTGTTTTCATTGGGTAAACAGGGCGTGATGGACGCCGTACTCACCGATCTGCCCGGCTACGGGTATGCCGCAGTCCCGCGCCAGGAAAAAGTGCGCTGGCAGCAGGTGATGGCCAATTACCTGGTCACGCGCAAAAACCTGCGGGGCATCGTTTTGATGTGCGATCCACGCCTGGGTTTGACGGAATTGGACGAAGTGCTGCTGGACCTGTTGCGACCGCGGGTGCAAGAGGGGCTGAAGTTTTTGGTGGTTCTCACCAAGGCCGACAAACTCACGCGCAGCGAAGCGGCCAAAGCGCTGTCCATTGCCCGCCTGCAAGCCGGTGGCGGCGAGGTCCGGCTATTTTCTGCAACCAAGCGCACAGGGATAGACGAAGTGGCAGCTTTGCTCTGGGCTTGGGCCCATCCGAGCATGAACGCGACCGCGACCGCCGACGTCGAGGCCGTGCCGCCAGCGGCTTAGTACACCGAGGGCTCGCCGGCCGGGCGGGTTTTGAAGCGCTTGTGCACCCAAAAATACTGGGCTGGCATGGTCTCTATCCAGCTTTGCAAGCGCAGGTTCATCAGTGCTGTGTCAGCGGCCACATCTTCAGTTGGGAATCCCTCCCATGCGTCCAGCATTTCCATGTCATAGCCCTGCGGGGTGAGGCGCGCCAACAGCGGAATAACCCGGGCCCGTCCCATCCGGGCAAACCGTGACAGCGATGGAACGGTGGCGGTAGAAATACCGAAAAAGGGAACAAAAATCGACTCCTCGGGCCCGAAGTTCATATCGGGCAAAAGAAACAACAATCCATCTTTTCGCAACAGGCTGACGATGGACTTCACGCCGTCGTAGCGCGTCATCAAACGTACATCGCCAAAGCGTTGACGTCCCTGCGCGGCCCACGCGTCAACCAGCAGATTGCGCTGCGGCGTGTAAATCGTGGTGCATTGGCGTGTGGTGCGCAGGCTGACTGCCAAGGCCGCCGCGTCAAGCCCATAAAAATGGGGCGAGAAAATAATCACAGGCCCGGCCTGGTCGAGCGCGTCCCAGTTGCCGACCCGGCGAATCCGCTGCTGCAGTACCTGGGCTGGCGCTTCCCACAGCCATCCCCGGTCGAGCCAGGACTGGGAAAAATACACAAATGTTTGTAAAGCCTGTGACCAGCGCTGCCTGCGCGTCCAATGCGGGAAACACAACGCAAGATTCACCAGCACCACCCGCAGCCGTGGTGCAGCCAGCACAAACAAGATCCACCCCATCACCAAGCCAACACCCCGGATGACAGGCAAGGGCAAGCGCCCCAAGGCGCGCACCAACGCCAGCACCGCGCGGCTCAACCACGCAGCAATGGCTTCCTTAAGGGGCAGCATGGAGCGGATCCGCAGCCGGAGCGGCGACCTGCGGCACCGGATTTTTGTAGCGGGGATATGACCAAAGGTATTGCGCCGGACGCTGGCGTATCAAGGTCTCCATGGCGCGGTTGATCTGCGCAACAGCCTCATCCACGTTCTGGGTGGACAGCTTGTGCATCGCGCTGAAGCGCAGCACATAGCCTGCCCCCCAGGGAAGGCGCTCGCCCCAGGCCAGGATCATCGGCGCATCACTTTGCATGGCCAGCCGTGCCGCCAGCGTCATGGTGTAAGCGGGTCGCCCGAAAAAAGGGGACCACACACCCATATCGCCCGGTGGCACCTGATCGGGCAACAATCCCACGGCTTTGCCGGCGCGCAAGGCGCGCAACAACTGGCGTACACCGGCCAGGTTGGTGGGCGCGGTTTGTAGTCCCGCTCCGGCACGCGCGGATTCCAGCAAGCGATCAACCGCCGGGCGCCGCCCGGGCCGAAAAAGCACAGTCAAGTCACCGTATCGGGGACTGAAGCGGGCAGCCGTAGCACGCGCTGCGAGTTCGAAACATCCCATGTGGGGCGTCAGAAAAACAATCCCTTTGCCAGCGGCGTAGGCCGATTCCACCACCTCCAGCCCCTCCCATCGCAGAGGTGGTGTGGTGCCGAGCCAGACGCGTGGAAACTCGGCAACCATCATGCCGGACTGGGCAATCGCCCCTTTGCAAGCGTCCCAAGCCAGGCCGGACTGCGCCACATTGGCGCGAAAGTTCTCGCGGTAACCCCTGGAGCCCCAAAAATACAGCCATCCCAACAGCCAGCCGGCGGCATGCAGCAGCCACAAAGGCATACGGGAGAGCAAACGAAAAAAGAAGGGCATCGTGGGCTAAACTTGCAGGGTCGCTGAGTTATGAACTACTTGCAGGGCGACCGGTACAAACGCAATTCCAAAAGAGTGGCGATTGTGCATCGGGGCGGCAGCCCCTTCTGCTAAAGCGTTCGCTGAAAGCTCCAAAGCCCTAAGCAACGCAAATGTTGTAACAAGCTAAACACCGGAGCACACCACCATGGCGAACGATTTCCTCTTTACCTCTGAATCCGTATCCGAAGGCCACCCCGATAAAGTGGCTGACCAGATTTCCGACGCAATCCTGGACGCGATCTTCAAACAGGACCCCAAGTCCCGCGTTGCAGCGGAAACCCTGACCAACACTGGCTTGGTTGTTTTGGCCGGTGAGATCACCACCAACGCGCACGTCGACTACATCCAGGTGGCGCGCGACACGATCAAGCGCATCGGCTACGACAACACCGAATACGGCATCGACTACAAGGGTTGCGCGGTCATGGTCTGCTACGACAAGCAATCCAACGACATTGCCCAGGGCGTAGACCATGCGTCCGACGACCACCTCAACACCGGCGCCGGTGACCAGGGTCTGATGTTCGGCTATGCCTGCAACGAGACGCCTGAGCTGATGCCCGCGCCCATTTACTACGCCCACCGGCTGGTCGAGCGCCAGGCGCAGTTGCGCAAAGACGGCCGCCTGCCCTTTTTGCGTCCCGACGCCAAAAGCCAGGTGACCATGCGCTATGTGGATGGCAAGCCGCACAGCATCGACACCGTGGTGCTATCCACCCAGCACAGCCCGGACCAGTCGGAAACCGCCACCAAGATGAAAGACTCGTTCCGCGAGGCGATCATCGAGGAAATCATCAAGCCGGTGCTGCCCAAGGAGTGGCTCAAAGACACCCGCTATTTGATCAACCCAACCGGCCGCTTTGTGGTCGGTGGCCCGCAAGGCGACTGCGGCCTGA
>CANIRI010000137.1 GCA_947469815.1 Comamonadaceae bacterium
AGCACCGTTGTAGGTTTGTATGGAGCCTACCCGCCCAGCACCAGTAGTGATGGTGTTATTGCCGTGACCGAGGTTTATTCCATCTACTGCCGAGTTATTATTATTACTACCGCTTCCAGTAATAACCGAATCATTACCAGAATATGCAACGATATGTCCAATCCATCCTTCGGCTGTGCTGACATAATTGTTACCACCACCCAAATTAACCATTTCTACTGCAGTTCCCCACTGGTTTCCGGACGCACTACCTCCTATAAGGGTATCGTTACCACTACCTGCGGTGATATTTGAAACACCACCCGTTGTGATGGTGATTCTATTATTGCCGCCCCCAAGGTTGATATCGTCACCTGCCCACCCATCACCATAATGTCCGCCGCCTACGAGAACCGTGTCATTGCCGTTGAACGTGTGAATCGCACCCACCCAACTGGATCCGGTATCGACGTTAGCATCAGAACTTCCAGAGTTGAGAGTTTTGACATACCCGTAACCCAAATTAGCGTTCAGTGTGCTTTGCCAACCACTATTGATAACGTCCACATCCGCATATTTGGTCGTAATAGTATTTATCCCATTACCTAAATCAACCATTCCCACCGAAGTCTTATTATTTGCAGAACTACCGCCTAAGGTGACCGCCTCGTCACCATCGCCCGTATTGATATACTTTGACGATATTGCAATGTTCAAAACATTGGCGCTGGAATTTCGCGCAGTGATCGCTTCCATTTGCTGCGAACTGAAGCCAATATTAAGCTTGTTGCCGACTAACCAGTTGATATTTTCTTTCGTGAAATGGGAAAACTGATTAGCCGTGAATCCTTGCAATTGGTCATTGGAGAGTTTTTTCAGCACATCCAAAGATATGTCGGCTACGGTAGTGGCATCAATAACACCGATCTGGCTTCCTGACAACTTGGGCAAGACCAAATTGATCTTTGACGGGCCCGTCAGGTATTGAACGTGGGCGGTATCAAGCCCTGCGACCTGCGCCCTGGTCAATGCCCCGATGGAAGCAGGACCGACGCTTTGCAGTTGCGCGCTGGAAAGCTTGTTGATCCAAGCCGCAGAGACTGCACTGATCTGCTGCGACTTAAGGCTGCCAACTTGCGCATTGCTGAGCTGATTCACTTGCGGCTGGGTAAAACCGCCCAATTGCGTGCCGCTTAAGGACTGCAATGCGGCATTACCTATCCCGCTAACAGCAGAGGTGCTTATGGCACTGATTTGGGTGGTCGACATCTTGGGCAGAGTCGCGCTGACCAATGCGACGCCGAACTGGCTAATCTGATTGTTGCCCAACCTACCGATGAAGTTGGCAGGAAGTGCCCTCTTGTTGTTAAGGTAAGTCGTTAGCCCAGCGGCTAAAGCCTGGGGCTCAAAGGCCTTTATTTGGTTCGCACTAAGTGCGGCCATCTCCAAAGAATACATTCCGCCGATCTGCGCCGCTGTCAAAGCAGATATTCCAGCGGTCGGGAGGTTTTTGAAATACAGCGGACGTGCTGCACCCGCGGCGGAGACGCCGGAATTTGCAAGTTTTCTTGCATGCAGCGCAGGCATCGACATTACTGACCCTTCTGACCCAAGATTCCTATGTCCAAAATGGGCAAATATTAAGAAAATAGATTACTTTGGTGAATCGGCATAGAACTTACATTCTTTAACTTTAGGTGGCGTGGACGGGGTTGTCTGTGGCGTTCCCGTGTTATGGTGCGTTGACAGCATTTCTGAATATTCTTTGGATGATTACTCCCAAAAACGGGCTAGGCGTCGCGCTGCTCCTCGCGGCCCTCGCACCGGCCCACGCCGAAAGCCTGGTATCTGACTATTTGCGCACGCGGAATGCCCAGGCGCTTGGGCTGACGCTGTCGAGTTACTCCTACCAAGAACCGAGCGTGAGCGTTGGCATCACGGCGATCAATTACGGACTGGAATACCAAAAAACTTCGCTTCTCGGTGACGGACGGTTTCTTATTGCAGGTATCGACTACGCCACCGGAACCGACCGGTACAGCGGGTCCGGCACCCTGGATATTCCAAGGTACTACTACAACGGCAAGATCGCTATCGGTGCCGATTGGGGCTATCGCAGCGGGATCATTTCACCGTATATCGGGCTTGGCTACCGCTTTTTGAGTGAAACAGGTGGCGGCCTTAGGACATCCACCGGCGCGGTGATGTATGACCGGCAAAGTACCTATTTCTACATTCCAGTAGGCTTTAAACAACGCTCGCTCACCGGATACGGCGGCATACTGGAAAGTACTTTGGAGCTGGACTACCTGGTATCAGGCAACCAGTTCAGCGGCCTGTCGGTCATGAACAATTTTGGTAAATCCAGCTCCTCCGACGTCAACAACCGGCAGACCTCAGGCTACGGCTTAAACGCCTCGTTCATGTACAAACGTCCCGACGGCTGGTCCGTTGGGCCTTATTGGAAGTACTGGAATATCTCCAGCTCAGATTTGGCCTCGTGGACCTATAGCACTGGCAGCACCAGCGTGTACGAACCGGCCAACACGACCGAAGAATTCGGCTTCAAAGCGCTGTACCAATTCTGAAGCGGCTCGCGCGCTACACGGACTCCAGGGCATCCGCCACCAGATTCAGGTCCAGCCACGCTTTGGCTTTGTCCGCGCTGTTACGCAGCAGGTAATGCGGCGAATACGTGATCACCACCGGAATCCCCTGAAACCGGTGCAAGGTGCCGCGCTGTTTGCCCATAGGCTGCGCCAGCAGCGCCGGCTGGTCTGACAGCACGGCCAAGGCGGCCAGACGGCCCATGGCCAGAATCACTTTGGGGCGGACCAGCGCGATTTCACGCTCTAAAAACGCGCGGCATACCGACACATCGGCCAGCTGCGGGCTGCGGCCGGCAGGCGGGCGGCACTGGAGGGCGTGGGTCAGATACGCGCTGTGCGCGGGTTCTGTGGGCGCGCTCACCGCGTCGGTGCCCTGCGCTTGCAAGGCCAGCCGCTTCAAGCCCAGCGCGGCCAGCATGTTGTCCAGCAAAACACCTGCGTCGCCGACAAAAGATGATCCCTGCCGGTCTTCTTCTTCGTCGGGTGCTTCGCCCACGACCAGCCAGTCTGCGGTCTGGCCCTCTGCTGCGGGCGCACGCAACACCGTGTTTTTGCGGCCCTGGCACATGGCGCAGGCTTGGCAGGTGGCAGCGGCTTGGGTCAGCGCGGGCCAGTCCAACGAGTGCACCTGCGGCGGCGGGCCTGGGTTGAAGGCGGGCTGCGACGCGGCCGGAGCAGCAACTGCTGGAGCCGGTGCAGCGCGCACAGGGGCTGCCTTGGAGGCGATCTGCGCAGCGGCTGGAGCGGGTGCGACGGCGTGCGCCAGCGCTGGCTCTTGCGGGATAGGCGACGCATCCTCGGGCAACCACACACGCACACCCATCTCAGCCAGCATGGCGCGCTGACGCGGGTCGAGTTGCAGGGGCGGATGCGCAGGCATGGTGGCTCGATGGTACGGCGCGCGCATTCAAAGGGCCAGCCGCATGACCACCGCATCTTCGCGCTGGCAGCGCCCGGCGGCGTAATAGCCATTGCGGCGCCCCACCGGCTCAAAACCGCGCGTGCGGTAGACCGCCTGGGCGCGGGTGTTACCGCTGCGCACCTCCAGCCACAACCAGACCGCAGCATGCGCGCGGGCCCAGATCTCCACGGCTTCCAGCATCAGCGGCGCCCAGCCCTGGCGCTGGTACTCCGGAGCCAGGGCGATATTGAGCAAATGCGCTTCTTCCACGCCCTGCATCACCACAAAGTAGCCCAGCAGGGTGTCGCCCGCCTTGAGCAGATGGACCGCGTACCCGCTTTCCAGCACGTCGGCAAAACTGGCCCGGCTCCAGGGGTGGGTGTAGACACGCTGCTCGATCTCCATGACCGCGTCCAAGTCGGCCAAAGTCATGGGGACGAAAAGGGCCTCCGTGTTGGCCTCTGTTTTGGCCGCGGTTGAGCGCTTAGGCATCGCGCTTGACCTTGGCTGCGGCCTCACGCTCCAGCGTGGTTTGGGCCACTTTGTCGCGCACATACAGAGGCAAGGCGTCCGCGGCGTCCACCGCAAGGCCGGCGGCCAACATGGCCGGGGCCAGGCGCACGATGGCCTGTGCGGTAGGGACTATGGCCGGCAGCACGGGGCCGTTGCAAGCGTCCAACAGCTCGGGGTACGCGATCAGTGCACTGCCCGCGACCACGGTGCCAGCGGGCATCTCGGCCAGCCAGCTGGCGGCTTGGGTAGGGCTGATCAAACAGGGCGGGCGCAGCGTGTCCCACTGCCCGGCGCGCCAAGCGTAGACCGCGGCGTAGACCTCACCCATGCGGGCATCGAGCAGCGATACCACGCTCAGATCCGGCCCGCGCGCGGCGCTCTGTTGGTGGAAACGCGCTTCCTCCGCCAGCGCCAGCAAGGACGGCACGGGCACAACCCGCAGTCCCGCACCCAGCGCAAAACCCTGGGCCACCGCGCAGGCGGTCCGCAGCCCGGTGAAAGCGCCGGGGCCGGCTCCAAAGCCAATGGCATCCAGGTCCTGCAAGCGCAGGCCAGCCTGGCGCAACAGGTCTTGCGCGGTGGCAATCAGGGTGTGCGAAGCCTGCGCGCCGCCCTCACCGCTATGTGCCCAGGTGCGGTGCTCGCCATGGACGGGCGCGCCCACCGCCACGGACAGGACTTCGGTGCTGGTGTCAAAGGCCAAAAGTCGCATGGAATCAGCGTTTCTGGCGCACGCCAAACAGAATGCCAGCGCTCACCAGCGCCAGCCCGGCCAATACATTCCAGGGCAATGCTTCACCCAGCAGCAGTGCCGCCGCCAGCGCGGACAGGCCGGGCACCAGCGCGGTAATCATGGTGGAGCGCACTGGCCCGTAATAGCGGATCATGGTGGTGAAGGTGATGCCCGAAATCGCCACCGTGCCGACCCCCTGGTACACCATCTGGAATAGCACGAACTGCGAATCGGCCTGCGCCAAATGGCTGGGCAGGACCTGTGTGAGGACCAGGATGCCGTAAACCGGCACATAGGTGCAAAACGCAAACACGGTAATGGCGATGGTGGCGCGTACCGCATCCAGGCTGTGGCGGCGCACCAGCACGCTGTAAACCGACCAGCAGATTGACGCGCCCATGAACAGCAGGTCGCCGCGCCAGACGCCGTTGCCATCCAGCGCATGCAACAAGCTGGCTCCGCCCACCAACAAACCGCCACCCACAATCAAGACCAGCCCGATTACACGCTCGCGATGCAGCCGCTCGCCGAGCACCAGCACCGCCAGCAGGGATGTCCACAAGGGCAGTCCGCCAGGCAGCAACACCGAACCGTGGGCTGCGGGCGCAAACGCAAACCCGCTGTAGGCAAAGCAGGCGTACAGGGCGCCGCCAAAAAAACCGGTCAACACCGTCATACGAAACGGCAAGGGCGAGAGGCCGCCGAAGGAATATCCATCCACAACACCGGCCGCCCGGTCAGGCCGCGTCAGCCACCAGCCCCAGGGGGCCAGCACCGCAAACGCGCCGCAGATGCGGGCCATGCCCATGTCCAAAGGCAGTAACAAGGCGCCACGCGCCGGATCGGTGCTGGCGCGGGCGATGACGATGAACGATGTCCAGATCAGCACGGTCACCAATGCCGCCAGCAAACCCGTGGTCCTTTTGGTGGCCGGGGTTGCAAGCGGCACTCCGCCCGGGACAGGTGGGGGTGCGGATACCGTTGTGGACATGCCCGGGATTATCCGTGGCAGGCCACGCCGATAATCCCCGCTATGTCTGTGCGCCACCTGCTCGCGGGCGCGGCCTGGCTGTTAAGTTGCGCTGCGTTCGCCCAAATTCCACCCTTGGTTAGCGCCGAACTGACCCGCGCCAAAGTGCCCGCCGAAGCCGTGGCGCTGCTGGTGGCCGAAGTTGGCCATGGCCAAACCCCGCGCCTGAGCCACCAAAGTGCCAGCCCCATGCAACCCGCCTCGGTGATGAAGCTGGTGACGACCTTTGCGGCGCTGGACACGCTGGGCCCGGCCTTTACCTGGAACACGCCGGTCTACCTGGACAGCAAGGGCAAGTCCAAAGCCAATGACAAGGTGTTCCATGGGGACGTCTACATCCAAGGCCAGGGCGACCCCAAACTCGTGGTGGAAAGGCTGTGGCTGCTGATGCGGCGCATCCAAGGCCTGGGTATCCAAAAAATCGACGGGGACATCGTGATCGACCGCAGTGCTTTTGCGCTGGCACCCGTCGACCCGGGGCGTTTTGATGGCGAGCCGCTGCGCCCCTACAACGCGGCACCCGACGCGTTTTTGGTGAACTACAGCACCGTGGTGTTTACCTTCACGCCGGATGCGGCGGCCGGGGTCGCGCGCATCCAAACTGATCCACCGCTGGCGGGCGTGAAGCTGCCGGAGCACGTGCCGCTAACGGCTGGCGCCTGCAACGATTACCGCAGTGCGTTGGCGGCCGACTTTGCCGACCCGCTGCGCCCGCGTTTTGCAGGCAGCTACGCCAGTGCCTGCGTCGAACGCAGCTGGCCGGTGGCCTACGCCGAACCCGGGCAATTTGCCGTGCGCGCCGTTCAAGGCATGTGGGCCAGCTTGGGCGGAAGCCTGGCGGGTAGCGTGCGCTACGGCAGCACACCGGCGCAGGTGCTGGAGCGCGGCCCGGCCTTCACGCTGAAATCACCCACCCTGGCCGAGGTGATCCGCGACATCAACAAATACAGCAACAACGTGATGGCGCAGCAG
>CANIRI010000138.1 GCA_947469815.1 Comamonadaceae bacterium
AGCGTCGTGTACCGCCGAGCTGATTCAAGACGATCCGGGCGGCCTGGCGCTGGCGCTGAACCTGCCCATTCCGGTGGTGGCACTGGAGTTGCCGGCCTACCAGCGCAAGGAAAACTGGGGCGCTTCCGAGACCTTCTACCACCTGGTGCGCCGCTTGGCGAAGAAGTCCGATGCGGCAAGCCCGATGGACGGCACACGCCGCCCGCGCTGCAACATCCTGGGCCCCAGCGCCCTGGGCTTCCGCCACCGCGATGACGTCAAAGAAATCCGCCAACTGCTGACCCGCATGGGCGTGGATGTGGCCGTCGTGGCACCCCTGAGCGCCAGCGCAGCCGATCTGCAAAGCCTGCCGGACGCTGACTTCAATGTCGTGCTCTATCCCGAAATCGCGCAGACCACTGCGCAGTGGTTGCAGCGCCAGTTCGGGCAGCCCTTTACCAAAACCATTCCGATTGGCATGAGCGCCACCCGCGAGTTTGTGCAGGAAGTCGCCACACTGGCCGGCATTGCGGTACCCGCCGACATCGAGGCCGATGCACACGCCGTCTGGTATGCCCGCTCGGTCGATTCAACCTACCTGACCGGTAAGCGCGTGTATGTATTCGGCGACGCCACCCACGTAATTACCGCAGCGCGTTTTGCGCAGGACGAGATGGGCTTTGAGGTCGTCGGCATGGGCACCTACAGCCGCGAATTCGCCCGCGAAGTGCGCGACGCCGCCAAGCTCTATGGCGTCGAGGCCTTGATCAGCGACGACTACCTCGCGGTCGAGGCGCAAATTACGCAGTTGCAGCCCGAGTTGATTCTGGGTACGCAAATGGAGCGCCACATCGCCAAGCGCCATGCGATTCCCTGCGCCGTGATTTCGGCCCCCGTGCATGTGCAGGATTTCCCCGCGCGCTACGCACCGCAAATGGGTTTTGAGGGTGCCAATGTGCTGTTTGACACCTGGGTGCATCCGCTGATGATGGGCCTGGAAGAGCACCTGCTGGGCATGTTCCGCGAAGACTTCGAATTCCATGACGGCGCCGGTTCCTCGCACCTCGGCGCGGGCAAGAGCATGGCAGCGCTTGCGCAGCCCGCGCACGCAGATGCTGCCCCTACCGCAACTGCGGCGGTCGTCGCTCCTGCTGCGCCCGCAGCACCGGCTGTAGACACCAAGCCAGGCATCGCCATGTGGTCCAAAGATGCCGAAAAAGAGCTGGGAAAAATTCCTTTCTTTGTGCGCGGAAAAGCCCGCCGCAATACCGAACGCTTCGCGTCCGAAATGGGGATCCAGAACATCACCGTGGAGACACTTTACGATGCAAAAGCCCACTTCAGCCGCTGACCCGCGCAGCGCGATGGCGCTGAATTTGGTCATCGTGACCATGGATACGCATCTGGCCAGCAGCGTGGAGCGTGCCCGCCAGCGCCTGTCGCGCGAACTGCCGCAACTCAGCATTTCCCTGCACGCCGCGTCCGAATACGCCAACAACGCCGCCGCGCTGGCGCGCTGCCGCAGCGACCTGGCCAGCGCCGACATCGTGATCGCAGGCATGTTGTTCCTGGAAGACCACTTTTTGCCGGTGCTCGATGTACTGCAAGCCCGCCGCATGGAATGCGACGCCATGATTTGCATGGCCTCTGCGTCTGAAGTGGTGAAGCTCACACGCCTGGGCAACTTCGACATGAGCAAGCCCGCCAGCGGCCCCATGGCCCTGCTGAAAAAACTGCGTGGCGGCAATTCCAAAGAGAAAGCCGCACCTGCCGGTGCGGCCCAGATGAAAATGCTGCGCCGCCTGCCGCAGCTGCTGCGCTTTGTACCCGGAACCGCGCAAGATGTGCGCGCTTACTTCCTGACCCTGCAGTACTGGCTGGGCGGATCGGACGAAAACGTACTCAACATGCTGCGCCACGCCGTGGCACGCGGAGCCGCAGGGCCGCGCAAAGCACTGCGCGAGCGCGTGGTGGTGCAGGCGCCCGTGGATTACCCCGAAGTCGGCGTGTACCACCCCCGCATGGCGGGCCGCTTTTCTGAGCGTGCCAACGAACTGCCGCTGCCGCCTACCGGCGGCGCTTCACCGGCCGGAACCGTCGGCATTTTGGTTTTGCGCTCCTACCTGCTATCCAACAACGCCGGCCATTACGACGGCGTGATTGCGGCCCTGGAAGCCAAAGGCATGCGGGTGATTCCAGCCTTTGCCTCCGGCCTGGACTGCCGCCCGGCAATCGACCAGTTTTTCTACGAGAACGGCAAACCCTGCGTGGACGCGGTGGTCTCACTCACCGGCTTCTCGCTGGTCGGTGGCCCCGCCTACAACGATGCCAAAGCCGCGCAAGAGGCGCTGGCGAAACTAGACGTGCCCTATGTCGCAGCGCACCCGGTGGAATTCCAGACCCTGGACCAATGGGGTGGCTCCGACCGCGGCCTGATGCCGGTGGAGAGCACCATCATGGTCTCTATCCCCGAGCTTGACGGCTCGACCAACCCCATGGTCTTCGGTGGCCGTCCCGGCGCACCCGGCGTGACCTGCACCGGCTGCGACCAGCGCTGCACCTTCAAGGCCAGCGACCGCTCCCAGGACATGCACACCTGCCCCGAGCGCGCCTGGATGCTGGCCGCCCGCGTGGCCAAGCTGGTGGCCCTGCGCCGCAGCGAACGCGCCCAGCGCAAAGTCGCCATCGTCGTTTTCAACTTCCCGCCCAATGCCGGCAATGTCGGCTCGGCCGCCTACCTGTCGGTGTTTGAGTCCATCTTCCACACCATGACTGCCATGCAAAAGCAGGGCTATAGCGTGGACATGCCTGCAAGCGTGGACGTCTTGCGTGACAGCGTGCTCAAAGGCAATGCCGCGCGCTACGGTGCCGACGCCAATGTCCATACCGTCATACCCACTGCTGACCATGTGCGCCGCGAGCGCTGGCTCCAAGACATCGAAGCGCAATGGGGCCCGGCGCCGGGTCGCCAACTGAGCACCGGTGACGGCATGATGGTGCTGGGCTGCCAGTTCGGCAATGTACTGATCAGCGTGCAGCCCTCGTTCGGTTATGAGGGCGACCCCATGCGCCTGTTGTTCGAAAAAGGCCTGTCACCGACCCATGCGTTCTCGGCTTTTTACCGCTACATCCGCGAAGACTTCGCGGCCCACGCGGTGCTGCATTTCGGCACCCATGGCGCACTCGAATTCATGCCCGGTAAACAAAGCGGCATGTCCGGTTCCTGCTGGCCCGACCGCCTGATTGACGATCTGCCCAACGTCTACCTCTACGCCTGCAACAACCCCGCAGAAGGCGCGATCGCCAAGCGCCGCTCAGGCGCGACGCTGGTGAGCTACCTCACGCCGCCTGTAACCAACGCCGGTTTGTACAAAGGTCTCAATGACCTGAAGGTGTCGCTGGAGCGCTGGAACAGCCTGCCGCCTTTGAGCGCAGCAGAAAAGGCCGGAACCGATACCTTGTCGCCCGAAACCTTGGAGCTGATTGCCCAGATCCAAGCCCAGGCGCAGGCGCTGGATTTGCGCGAAGCGCAGAGCAACTGGACCGTCGACGCCGCCCTGGAGCCGCGCATGCAAAAGCTCTCGGATGAGCTGTTGGAGTTGGAATACACCCTGATCCCCAGCGGCTTGCATGTGACTGGCCGCGCACCCGACGGACCCACCCGCAGCGAAATGCTCAAAGCCATGGCCAGCGCCGCCTTCAATACCCAGCTCGGTGACGCCGTATTGGCCTCCATCGTGGCCGGTGACGATGCTGCGACCGTCATATCAAAAGGCAAATTGCCGCGCGATGAAACTACGCTGGCCATGGTCGCAGACCTGGTGGACAGCAATATCAAGATGGCCACCGACCACGAAGTCACGGCCCTGTTGCGCGCCCTGGAAGGCCGCTTTATCGCGCCCGCACCTGGCGGCGACATCTTGCAGACCCGCGACGTGCTGCCTACGGGGCGCAATGTGCACGGCTTTGATCCTTTCAAGATTCCCAGTGCCTACGCCTTGAGCGACGGAACCCGCCAGGCCCAGCGCCTGATCGACCGCTACGTGGCCGACGGCAACCCGCTGCCCGAGTCGATTGCGATGGTGCTGTGGGGCTCGGACAACCTGAAAAACGAAGGCTCGCCCATCTGCCAGGTGCTGGCCCTCATGGGCGCGCGCCCGCGCTTTGACAGCTATGGACGCATCGCCGGTGCCACGCTGATTCCGCTGGAAGAACTGGGCCGCCCGCGCATCGACGTGATCGTCACGCTCTCAGGCATCTTCCGCGACCTGCTGCCGCTGCAAATCAAGCTGCTGGCCGACGCGGCCTATATGGCAGCCTGCGCGGATGAACCCCTGGAGAAGAACTGGATCCGCAAGCACTCGCTGGCCTACCAGCAAGAGCATGGTTGCACCCTGGAGACTGCCGCATTGCGCGTGTACGGCAACGCTGAGGGCGCGTACGGCGCCAATGTCAACAACCTGATTGAGAGCAGCCGCTGGGACAACGAGAGCGAAATTACCGAGACCTACACCCGCCGCAAAGGTTTCGCATTCGGGCGCAACGGCATCGCCCAGCAACAGACCGCGCTGCTGCAAACCGCACTGGCCGATGTGCAACTCACTTACCAAAACCTCGATTCCTTGGAGCTCGGCGTCACCACAGTCGATAACTACTTCGACACGCTGGGCGGCATCACGCAAGCCGTGCGCTCGGTGCAGGGCGGCAAAACGCCGCCGGTGTACATCGGCGACCAGACCAAGAGCGCGGGCACCGTGCGTTCACTGCAAGAGCAAGTGGCGCTGGAGACCCGCACCCGCATGCTCAACCCCAAGTGGCTGGAGGGCATGCTGGAGCACGGCTACGAGGGTGTGCGCCAAATCGAAGTGCATGTCACCAACACCATGGGCTGGTCGGCCACGACAGGCCAGGTCCAGCCCTGGGTTTACAAACAATTGACCGAGGCTTTTGTCCTCGACCCGGCCATGCGCGAGCGCCTGGCCGCACTGAATCCAACCGCATCCCTGCGGATGGCCAACCGCCTGATCGAAGCGTCCGAGCGCAACTACTGGCAGCCCGACGCTGCCACGTTAGAAGCTTTGAAGCAAGCAGGCGAAGAGCTAGAAGACCGCCTTGAAGGCGTTCAAACCGGAGTAGCCGCATGATTGAAACGACCTTGATAGCCCCTTCCCAGATCACCCGTGGCGGTAAACCGCGTGGCGATGGTGAAGGCAGCGTGCAGGTCCAGATGGACCCCAGCGTGAAAATTGGCACCGCCAAAGTCTTTGCTATTTACGGCAAAGGCGGAATCGGCAAGAGCACCACCTCGTCGAACCTGTCGGCGGCCTTCAGCAAGCTGGGTAAACGCGTACTGCAAATCGGCTGCGACCCCAAGCACGATTCCACCTTTACCCTGACCAAGAAGCTCAATCCCACGGTGATCGATGCGCTGGAAACAGTGGATTTCCATGCCGAAGAGCTGCGGCTGGAAGACTTTGTTTTCCCCGGCTACAACGGCGTGATGTGCGTCGAAGCCGGCGGCCCGCCCGCAGGCACCGGTTGCGGCGGCTATGTGGTGGGTCAGACCGTCAAGCTACTGAAAGAACACCATCTGCTGGAAGACACCGATGTGGTTATTTTTGACGTGCTCGGCGATGTGGTGTGCGGCGGATTTGCCGCACCCTTGCAACATGCCGACCGCGCGCTGATCGTCACCGCCAATGACTTCGACTCGATCTTCGCGATGAACCGCATCGTGCAGGCTATCGGCGCCAAGTCCAAAAACTACAACGTGCGCTTGGGCGGCGTCATCGTCAACCGCAGCGACGAAACCGACCAGGTCGACAAATTCAATGCTGCCACCGGCCTCAAAACCATGGCGCATTTCCCCATGCTCGACGAGATCCGCAAGAGCCGCTTAAAGAAGTGCACCTTGTTTGAGCTCGATCCCACGCCCGCAGTCGTCGCGGTGCAAAACGAATACCTGCGGCTGGCGGCCGCCTTGTGGGAAGGCAGCGATCCGCTGCCTTCCATTCCCATGAAAGACCGTGACATTTTTGACCTCCTCGGATTTGATTGATGGACCACAGCAGCTATGTCGAGCGCCGCGGCGAAATAGAACACTATTTCGACCGCACAGCAGCAAAGGCCTGGGAGGTTCTGACCTCTAACGCGCCGGTGGGTCGCATCCGCGCCACCGTGCGCGCCGGGCGCGACCGTATGCGTGGCACGCTGCTGTCCTGGTTGCCCGAGAACATGGAAGGTTTGCGCCTGCTCGACGCCGGTTGCGGCACGGGGGCCCTGGCATCCGAAGCGATGCGGCGCGGGGCGCATGTGGTCGCCATCGACCTGTCGCCCACACTGGTGGATCTGGCGCGTCAGCGCCACATCAAGGAATTGCACCAGGACCCCACGCTGGGCGCGCGCGGCGGCCACATTGAATTCAGCGCTGGTGACATGCTGGCCGATGATCTGGGTAGCTTTGACCACGTGGTGTGCATGGATTCGCTGATCCATTACGACACCCCGGACATCGTCAAAGCCGTGAACCGCCTGAGCCTGCGCACCCGCAGCAGCATCACATTCACCTTCGCGCCGCACACACCCTGGCTCGGCCTGCTGCACAGCCTGGGGCGCTTGTTTCCGCGCAGCGACCGCTCACCATCCCTGCAACCGGTACTCATGTGGGATTTGAAATGGGGCTTTCGCAGCACGCTGGCCACCACCGGCTGGCAAGCAGGGCGTTCGCAGCGCAT
>CANIRI010000139.1 GCA_947469815.1 Comamonadaceae bacterium
GGCATGGTGATGGCAGCGCGTTTGTCCGCCGCTTTGGGCATGGTGGACGCGGGTTTTGCCGAGCGCCTAGTGCTGCTGGTAGCGGCTGCAGGCCTGCCGGTGAAAGGACCTGTGCTGGACCCCATCGATAACGCCGGCCGCTATCTGGCCCTGATGCGCTTGGATAAAAAAGCCCAGGCCGGCGCCATCACCTTTGTGCTGACCGACGGGCCAGGCCGGGCCGTGATGCGCGAAGCGCCCGAGGCGCTGGTGCGCAGCGTGATCGATTCCTGCTGCGCCGCCTGATGCTCGCGCCCTATGCCTGCGATCCGGCCCACAGCCGTGGCCGCCGTTATGCGCAAAGCGCCGCACCCACCCGCACCGAGTTCCAACGCGACCGCGACCGCGTCGTCCATTCCAGTGCCTTTCGCCGCTTGGTCTACAAAACCCAGGTTTTTTTGAACCACGAAGGCGACTTGTTCCGCACCCGCATGACGCATTCGCTGGAGGTGGCCCAGTTGGCTCGTTCCATGGCGCGCACGCTGGGTCTGAACGAAGACCTGGTGGAGGCGATCGCGCTGGCCCATGATCTGGGTCATACACCCTTTGGCCATGCCGGACAGGATGCGCTGCACGACTGCATGCGCGACTGGGGTGGCTTTGAGCACAACATGCAAAGCCTGCGGGTGGTCGATCAGCTGGAGCAGCGCTACCCGGAGTACGACGGCTTGAACCTGTGCTTTGAGACCCGCGAGGGCATTTTGAAGCACTGCTCGGCTGCCAATGCCCGCGCCCTGGAAGCGCAGGAGCCGCCCTACGCCGATGCGCAGGGCGGCGTGGGCGCGCGCTTTTTGCTACGCCAGCAGCCCAGCTTAGAGGCGCAGCTGTGCAACCTGGCCGACGAAATCGCCTACAACGCCCACGACATCGACGACGGCGTGCGCTCGGGTCTGATCACCCTGGAGCAGGTGCGCGAAGTGCCCCTGTTTGCCCGTTTTTCTGACCAAGCCCTGCGCGAGCAGCCGCAGCTGGGCGCATCGGCCAACCGCAAACGCTGGCTGTACGAATCCATCCGGCGCATGCTCAGCGCGCAGGTGTATGACGTGATCGAGTCGACCCGCGCGGAAATCGTGGCGCACCAGGTCCGTGATCTTGCCGGTGTCCGTGCTGCAGCGCCCTTGGTGGTTTTTTCCGCTGCCATGGTGGAGGAGGCGCGGGTGCTCAAAGCCTTTTTGTTGCGCGCTTTGTACCGCCACCCCAACGTGGTGGAAAAAATGGATGCGGCACGCGCAGTGGTCAGCGGACTTTTTGCGCTGTACATCGAGTCCCCGGATCAAATGGCTGCGCCAGGCGTGGCCATGGATAGCGCCATGGATGCCGGTTTGCAGCGCCGTGTAGCGGACTATGTGGCCGGTATGACCGACCGCTTTGCCCTGCGCGAGCACGAGCGGCTGACCGGCCAGCGACTATTGGTATGAGTGCGCAAACGCTGGATCATTCCCGCGTACTTGCCCAGACCCGGCGCTGGTTAGAGCGCGCCGTGGTGGGCTTGAATTTGTGCCCATTCGCCAAGAGCGTCTACGCCAAGGAGCTGGTGCACTATGTTGTTTACGACGGTGTTGATGAGGCGGAATTTATGGCGCTTTTGCGCGGGCAGTTGGCCGAACTCGATGCCAGCGACCCGCAGCAGCGCGACACCACGCTGCTGATTGCCCCACTGTTATGTCCCGAATTTCTGGATTTCAATGCGATGCTGGCGCGGGCGCAGCGGGTTCTGCGCAAGTCGGGTTTGGAAGGCGTTTTGCAGATTGCCAGCTTTCACCCGGGGTATGTGTTCGCCGACGCTGCCCCCGAGGACATGGCCAATTACACCAACCGCGCGCCGTTTCCCATGCTGCATCTGCTGCGGGAAGATTCGGTGTCCCGGGCCGTGGCGGCGTACCCACAAGCGCTGGAAATTTATGGCCGAAACATAGAGACCCTGCGGGCGCTGGGCCCTTCGGGCTGGCAAGCTTTGGAATGCGGTCCACTGGTATGAAAACCCGCGCTGCTGAAAAAACCGATGCCGCGCTGCAGGAACTTTTGCGCCCCGGGCAGTCCATTGCCTTGCTGCAGGAACTGCATATCCTGACCCGCGAGGGCAAGCTGAACCAGGATTCCCGGCGCAAACTCAAGCAGGTCAACCACCTGTTTGGCTTTATCGAAAAAATACTGCAAGAGCTGCCCGCGTCCCCCAATGGCCCGACTGTGGTGGACCACGGAGCCGGCAAGTCCTACCTCGGATTTATCGTGTACGACTTGCACATCAAAGCGCTGGGGCAGGGGCACATTTATGGTGTCGAATCGCGTAGCGAGCTGGTTGCGGCTTCGCAGGCGCTGGCGCAGCGCCTGGGCTTTGACCGCATGCGCTTTCTCAATACCAGCGTCGCCGCATCGGCGCACAGTGCCGTGATGCCAGCGCAGATTGACCTGGTCACCGCGTTGCATGCCTGTGATACCGCCACTGACGACGCCATTGCTTTTGGCCTGGCCAAACAGGCCCGCGCCATGGTTTTGGTTCCTTGTTGCCAGGCAGAAATCGCAGCTTGTTTGCGCCAAGGCAAGGGCTTGAACCTGAAGCGAAACGCACTGGCCGAGTTGTGGCGCCACCCCTTGCACACCCGCGAAATGGGGAGCCAGCTCACCAATGTGCTGCGGTGCTTGTACCTGGAAGCCATGGGCTATGCAGTCACGGTGACCGAATTGGTGGGGTGGGAGCACAGCATGAAAAACGAACTGATTCTGGCTCGCCATACCGGCCGCCCCAGCACCAGCGCCGCAGCCCGATTGGTGGAATTGCTGCAGATTTTTGGGCTGGAATCGCTGCTTCACACACGGTTTGCGATGCCCATGCACAATTTAGGAGCTGCGCCAGTAAAGGGTGCTGAAATTTAGGTTTGGGATATGGATTTACAGGAGGCTTTTTTATGAACAATCGGTTTTCTCCAACAATTTGGCTGACCGCAGCGGCTGCCGGTCTAGCGGTCGTTTTGGGAGGCTGTGCCACCAGCGACCCTGACATGATTTCCAGAGACAACGCCCAAACCATGTCCCAAGTTCAGGACGGCGTGGTGCTCAGCGTTCGCAAGGTCACGGTTGATGGCAGCCAAAGCGGCGTTGGGGCCGCAATCGGGGGCGTTGTGGGAGCTATCGGCGGCTCTGCGGGAAGCGGCGTCCAGCGCGAAAGCCAGGTCCTCGGGGTTCTCGGTGCGGTCGCCGGCGCTGCTGCGGGCAATGTGGCTGAGCGCTTGGTAACGAAAGAGGATGCCATCGAAATTTTGGTCCAACTCAAAGGCGGCGAGCGCCGTGCTATTGTCCAGGCCAAGGGCGCGCAGAACTTCGAACCCGGCGACGCTGTGATCATCGTCACCACCGGCAACAAGGTCCGCGTGACCAAAGCCCCAAAATAATCGGGGTCAGATTCCGATTATTCTTGCGGAATGGCCCGCCTTCCCCGACTCACGCTCACCGATTACCCGCACCATGTGATTTTGCGGGGTAACAACCGCCAGATGATTTTCTCCGGCGAGTCGGACATGCGGCGCATGCTCAGCCTGCTGAAGGAGCACAGCTTGGCGCAGGGCGTGGACGTCCACGCCTATGTGCTCATGGGCAACCACATGCATCTGCTGCTCACGCCCCGGCGGGATGGGGCTTTGTCCTTGATGATGCAGGCCGTCGGCCGCAGTTACGTGCGGGCCTATAACCAGGCGCATGGCCGCACCGGCACTTTGTGGGAGGGGCGGTACCGCTCGTCCTTGATTCAGACCGAGCGCTATTTGCTGGCCTGCATGGCCTACATCGACCTGAATCCAGTCCGCGCAGGCTTGGTGCAGGCGCCGGAAGATTACCCGTGGTCCAGCCACGCGCATTACACGGGTCGCCAGCATCAGCGGCTGTTGACGCCGCCCGCGCTGTATTGGGAATTGGGGAACACGCCCTTTGCGCGGGAAGCCGCCTATGTTGGGCTGGTGCGAGCCGGCATTGCGGCGCAGCAGCAGCACGAATTGACTGCAGCCACGCTCAGCGGCTGGGCGCTGGGCGATCCCGGCTTCTTGACAGACTTGGAGAGCCAAACACCACGTCGCACCCGGCCGGGCAAGGCTGGACGGCCACCTGCTAACCCGTCCCCAATTAAATGACTGGTGTGAATCCGAGAAATTAATTGGGATCTGACCCCGATTAATTTTGTCATCGCCAGGGGGTGATTAGGGTATCCTCTATGCCCTTGTCGAGTTTTCAGGAGTAACACATGACGACCGCCGCCGAAATTGAGTACCTGCAGGCGCAGGGTTTGTACAGCGCAGCGGATGAGCATGACGCTTGCGGCGTGGGCTTTGTGGCCCACATCCGGGGCCTGCGCAGCCACAGCATTGTGCGAAGTGCCCTGCAAATTCTGGAGAACCTGGACCACCGTGGCGCGGTAGGGGCGGACGAATTGATGGGCGACGGTGCCGGCATCTTGATCCAGCTCCCCGACGCGCTGTACCGCGAAGAAATGGCCGCTACCGGCGTCACGCTGCCGCCGCCAGGTGAATATGGCGTGGGCATGATCTTTCTGCCCAAGGAGCAGGCCTCGCGAATGGCCTGCGAGCAGGAAATGGAGCGGGCCATCCGCGCCGAAGGCCAGGTTTTTCTGGGTTGGCGCGATGTGCCTATCAACGCCGAGATGCCCATGTCGCCCACCGTACGCGCCAAAGAGCCGGTAATCCGCCAGGTTTTCATCGGCCGCGGCAATGACGTGATCGTGCAAGACGCCTTGGAGCGCAAGCTGTATGTGATCCGCAAAACGGCCAGCGCGGCGATCCAGCACCTCAACCTCAAGCACGGCAAAGAGTATTACGTGCCCAGCATGTCCAGCCGCACCGTGATCTATAAAGGCCTCTTGCTGGCCGACCAGGTGGGTACCTACTTCCACGATTTGCTCGACGCCCGCTGCGTCTCGGCGCTGGGCCTGGTGCACCAGCGCTTCTCCACCAACACCTTCCCCGAGTGGCCGCTGGCCCACCCTTACCGTTACGTGGCGCACAACGGCGAGATCAACACCGTCAAGGGCAATTACAACTGGATGAAGGCGCGAGAAGGCGTCATGTCCTCGCCCGTGCTGGCCGCCGACCTGCAAAAACTCTACCCCATCAGCTTTGCCGGCCAATCCGACACGGCCACCTTTGACAACTGCCTGGAGTTGCTGACCATGGCAGGCTACCCGATCAGCCAGGCCATGATGATGATGATTCCCGAGCCCTGGGAAAACCACAGCACCATGGACCCGCGCCGCCGCGCGTTCTACGAATACCACGCCGCCATGCTCGAGCCCTGGGACGGTCCGGCGTCCATCGTGTTCACCGACGGACGCCAGATCGGCGCGACGCTGGACCGCAACGGCCTGCGCCCCTCGCGCTACTGCATCACCGACGACGACTTGGTGATCATGGCGTCTGAGTCCGGCGTGCTGCCGGTGCCGGAAAACAAAATCGTGCGCAAGTGGCGGTTGCAGCCCGGCAAGATGTTCCTGATCGATTTGGAGCAGGGCCGCATGATTGATGACGACGAGCTCAAGTCCGGTCTCGCCAACAGCAAGCCCTACAAACAGTGGATTGACAACCTGCGCATCAAACTCGATGACGTGGCTGCAGTCGGCCCGGTGGACGCCGGCGAAGCCACGGGCGTGAGCCTGCTGGACCGCCAGCAGGCCTTTGGTTTTACCCAGGAAGACGTGAAATTTTTGATGGCCCCCATGGCCGCAGCCGGCGAAGAAGCGCTGGGCTCCATGGGCAACGACAGCCCGCTGGCCGTGCTGTCCGACAAGAACAAGCCGCTGTACAACTACTTCAAGCAGCTCTTCGCCCAGGTGACCAACCCGCCGATTGACCCGATCCGCGAAGCCATCGTGATGTCGCTGGTGTCTTTCATCGGCCCCAAGCCCAACTTGCTGGACATCAACCAGGTCAACCCGCCTATGCGGCTGGAAGTCTCGCAACCCGTGCTGGACTTCGCCGATATGGCCAAGTTGCGCGATATTGCGCAGTACACCCACGGCAAATTCCGCAGTACCACCTTGGACATCACCTATCCGCTGGTGTGGGGTCACGAAGGGGTTGAAGCCAAACTGGCCTCTTTGTGTGCGCAAGCGGTGGACGCCATTCGCAGCGGCCACAACATCCTGATCATCAGTGACAAGGGCGTGGGGCCTGACAAGGTCGCCATTCCTGCGTTGATGGCGCTGTCGGCGATCCATCAGCATCTGGTCAGCGAAGGTTTGCGTACCACCGCCGGGCTGGTCGTCGAAACCGGTACTGCGCGCGAGGTGCACCATTTCGCCGTGCTCGCCGGTTACGGTGCTGAGGCGGTGCATCCCTATCTAGCGATGGAAACCCTGGTGCAGTTGCACCACAAGCTGAGTGGTGATCTGGGCGCGGACAAGGCGATTTACAACTACATCAAAGCCATCGGCAAGGGCCTGTCCAAAATCATGTCCAAGATGGGCGTGTCCACCTACATGAGCTATTGCGGCGCGCAGCTGTTTGAGGCGATTGGCCTGTCCAGCGAAACCGTGAACAAGTATTTCACCGGCACAC
>CANIRI010000140.1 GCA_947469815.1 Comamonadaceae bacterium
CCCATGCTGGCTATGCAAGGCGTGAGCTTTGGCTACCCCGCACCCGAGGACGCACCAGCGGGCACGCCGCCCACGGTCATCGTGCGCAACGTCAGCAAATCGGTGCTGGCCGGGCAGCGCATCGGTATTCTGGGTGCCAACGGCCAGGGCAAATCCACCGTGGTGAAAACCATTGCCCGCGACCTGCAACCGCTGGGCGGCGAGGTGACTGAGGGGCGCGGCCTGAACATCGGCTACTTTGCGCAGCAGGAGCTGGACGTGCTGCGTCCGGCGGACACGCCGCTGGAGCACATGATCCGACTGGTGCGCGAGATGACCGCGCTGGGCAAGATCCAGGGCCAGGCCACGCGTGAGCAGGACTTGCGCAGCTTTTTAGGCACCTTCAATTTCAGCGGCGACATGGTCAAGCAAGCCGTGGGCAGCATGAGCGGGGGCGAGAAGGCGCGGCTGGTCTTGTGCATGATCGTCTGGCAGCGGCCCAACCTCTTGCTGATGGACGAGCCCACCAACCACCTGGACCTGGCCACACGCGAGGCGCTGTCCATGGCGCTCAATGAATTCGAAGGCACGGTGATGCTGGTCAGCCACGACCGGGCGCTGCTGCGCGCGGTGTGTGACGAGTTCTGGATGGTCACGCGCGGGGGTGTCGAGCCTTTTGACGGCGATTTGGACGACTACCAGCGCTACCTGCTGGATGAAGCCAAACGCCAGCGCGAGGAAGCCAAACGCGCGGGCAACGAGGCGACCGCTGCCGCACAAGCCCAGGCCAAACAGGCAGCGGTTGCGGCAACGGCGAAGGCCGTGCCCAAGCCCGAACACAAGCAATGGAAAAAGCAGTTGCAGCAGACCGAGGCGCGCATGCAACTGCTCAACACCCAGCGCGAAAGCCTGGAGACGCAAATGGGCCAGAACGCGAACCCGGCGCAACTGGCCGATTGGGGCAAACAGCTCAAAGCGGTGACTACAGAGTTAGCCGAATTGGAAGAGACTTGGCTGGCCCTGAGCAGCCAGCTAGAAGAAACGACGGCCTAAAACCGGGCCAGCAAATCCGCCCGTACCTGCGCCAGGGGCGCGTTCCAATCGCCTGCGCGCTCTTGCCGGTACAAACGGGCGCTGGGGTACCAGGGGGAATCGCTGCGCTCCAGCAGCCAGCGCCAGTCCGGCATGTGTGGCAGCAGTATCCACACCGGCAGGCCCAGAGCCCCAGCCAGATGCGCCACGCTGGTGTCCACGGCAATCACCAAGTCCATGCACGCGCACAGCGCCGCCGTGTCGTCCATGGTCAGCAACTCTTCACCGAAATGCGCCATGCAGCTGGCCTGCACCGCAGCCATATCGCCGGGGCGGATTTCTTTTTGCAGGCTGATGTATTCAAATTCGGCGGGCAAAGAATCCAGTAAATCCGAGAGCATCAGGCTGCGCAAGTGGTCGGCCCGGTGCGTCATGCTGCCACTCCACACCAGTCCCACGCGGGGGCGGGTCTTGGGACCCAGCCGGTCCTGCCATGCCCACACCTTGGCGGGGTTGGTTCGCAAATACGGAACGGCGCAGGGCACCGTGTCCAGCGTGGTCCCACAGCCAATGGGCACACTCATGAGCGGGCAGTACAGGTCGAAGGCGGGCAGCGGATCGCGCTGGCGCAACAGCGTATCGACCCCGGGCAAGGTGCGCAGCAAGTCGTACAACGCGGGCTCCACCTCGAAAACGACCCGGGCACCGCGCTCGGCCAGCACCTGCGCATAACGGGCGAACTGGATGGTGTCGCCTAATCCCTGTTCTGCGTGCAGCAGCAGGGTTGCACCACGCAGGTCTTCCTGCCCCAGCCAAAGAGGCTGCGGGAACTTGCGGCGGATCACCTGGAAGGTATCGGTCTGCCAGCGCCAGTGGTACTTCTCAAAACCCGCACGCAAGTCGCCCAGCAAGAGCAGCAAGAGGCTGTGGTTCCAGTGGCCGAACGCGAAGTCCGGCGCGAGTACCACAGCGCTTTCACAGCTGCGCAAAGCCTCATCGAAACGGTGCAAGTGCTTGAGCACGCCGCTGCGGTTGGAGTAGGCCATAGCGTCGCCCGGGCGCAGGGCAATGGTCCGGTCGTAGGACGCCAACGCGCCTTCGTAATCCCCCTGCGCGAGCAAGGCGTTGCCCAGGTTCAAGTGGCCGCTGGCAAGCCCGGGGTTGAGTGCCAGGCCCGCTTCGAAGCTTTGGACCGCGCGCGCATCCTCTTGCAAGCCTCTGAGCGCATTACCCCGGTACACATAGGCCTCGGCGTAGTCAGGACGCCAACCGATGGCCAGATCAAAATTCTCCACCGCTTCGGCGCAGCGATTCAACTCAATCAGCGCGCTGCCCTTGTCGCACGCAGCCTCCGCAAATTGCGGCCGCAGCGACATGGCCGAGTCATAGCACTCGATACCCGCGACGAATTGCTTGAGCTTGCACATGGCAAAACCCAGGCCGTAATAAGCCTGTGCGTTATGGGGTTCGCACTCAAGGGCTCGGCACAACAGTTCAACCCCTTGCTGCGCCTGCCCGGTTTGCGCAAGGATCAGCCCCAGCATGTGCAAGCTGCCGGCGTGCAGAGGCTCTTGGGCCAGGATGTCTTCGTAGGCTTGTCGGGCCAGTTGCAAAGCCCCGGACCTTTGGTATTCCCGTGCCGCCTGGAACCGGGCAAACATTGAGGGGTCCGACGGCAGACTTGCTGTTGCTGAATCAGACATGACTAGCCTGCGTCTCCAGTTCGGGGCTCTGGTTTACCGATATCAGAGCAACAAATCGCGGAGCTGGCCCGCGTCGTGCAGGGCCTTGAGGTCCTCAAAGCCGCCGACCAGCATGCCTTTGAAGAAGACCATGGGGAAGGTGGGCCATCCGGTCCACATCTTGAGCGCGTTGCGCAAGCGCCATTGGCTGAGGTAGCCGCCGTACTCCATGTAATGGTGCTCGATGGCGGCGGCAGTGAGCAGAGCGCAGGCCTTACCGACCAGGGGGTTGGCCTTCATGCCCACCACCACCACGGCATGGCTGGCCAACGCGGCTTGCACCGCCTGTACGACCGATTGATGGTGGTGCGCCACTTTGTCGCGGATGGCGGGGTGGATGTGGTTCTCATCAAGGATGTGGCGGGGCATAGGCGTACCGAAAAATCACCCTGTGCGGCCCGCTTCGGGATGAAGGGGCGAACGCCAAGGCGTGGTCGAGGATTCTAGGGCGCGAGCCCGTGGCACACAGACCCAACCACCCGCTGCCGCATCGGGCTTCAGGGTTTGGCTGAATTGTCGATAGCAGCGGCGAAGGCGGCGCAAGGATCCTCACGCACAAGCGGTGCGACGGCATGCACCTGGTCAAACAAAGCCGCATCTGCAGCTTGCGGGGTCTCCAGGTAGGCATGTACCTGCGTGCGCTGGCGCTCCTGCGGCGAGAGCCAGTGGTAGACACCGGCGTCTTTGCGGACATGCCCGTTGCCCGCAAGCAGCATTACGGTGGACTGCGGGTGCTCATGCAGCACATGCGCCATCCACACATCCCGCGCCACCTGCGCCAAAGTCATGCCGCCCAGTGCAGATTTGGGGACCATGCGGCAGTGGCCCTGGAAGACCGCCTCCCGCTGAATCGCATCCACCTCGGGTGGCAGTCCACCATCCAAACCAAAGCCATTGCGCAGTGTCGCGTTCAAGGCGGCGTTCAGCCCGTCACGCATAACCAGGCGCGCATCCTGTGGCGAGACGTTAGCAGCCACGAGCGGGATGCGCTGGCTCAGGGCCAGATCAATCACCGGCTTATAGAAATCCCAGTCCCAGCCCTTGGTGCCGGCGCGGGCGATCACGCATGCCGCGTCCGGGCACTCTTGTTGCGCGGTGCTGAGATCCGCTTGCCGCTCGCGGTCGAACTGCTCCATCGCAATCACCGGATGCGGCGCGCCTCGGAGAATTTCCGCAATCTTCTCCAGCCGCAGGGCGTGGCCCTCCGGGTTGTCATGGATCTCGCCGAGCAAGTAGATCGCGGGTTCTGCGGCGACGGACAGGGCTAGGAAGCACGCGGCGCATGCTGCGCCCAGTGCGCGCCATCGCCGCGCTGATGCGGCGGCGGTTGGCTTACTTTGCATTGCATCTTGCATGGCGTCGTCTCTAAAAATTGTTGGGGCTGACAAAAAAGCGCCAGCTGGTCTTTGCCCAGCAAAGGCTTCGTGCAACTATTTCACCACGTGTAGCCCGCGAAGGCACGGTGGTACTGTTACAGCCTTTCCAACCCCGCACTGGATGCTGATGCACACACTATCTGACTGTCTGGCACGCGATGCGGCCGATCCGCTGCGGAGTTTGCGCGGGCACTTCGCCTTACCTGCGGACCTGATCTATCTCGACGGCAATTCACTGGGGCCCCTACCCCGTAGCGCTGCGGCGCGGGCGACGCAGGTCGTGAATCAGGAGTGGGGGCAGGGGCTGATCCGCTCCTGGAACGACGCCGGCTGGTTCGGTATGCCGCAGCGCGTGGGCGCGCGGATTGCGCCACTCATCGGAGCGCAGCCGCACGAGGTGGTCGCTGCCGACAGCACCTCGGTCAACCTGTTCAAGGTGCTCTCGGCGGCGCTGGCTGTCGCCGCTGCCGATGCGCCGGGAAGGACCGTGGTGCTGAGCGAACGGCACAACTTCCCCACCGATCTATACATCGCGCAAAGCGTCTGCCAGACGCATGGCTGCACGCTGGAACTGGTGGAGCCTGAGGCTATTGACGGTGCGCTCAACTCCAAGGTTGCGGTCCTGCTGCTCACCCATGTGAACTACCGCACCGGAGCTATGCACGATATGGCCGCCATAACGGCGGCGGCCCACGCCGCAGGCGCGTTGGTGGTTTGGGACCTGGCGCACAGCACCGGCGCGGTACCGGTCGACCTGAATGGCGCTGAAGCCGACTTTGCCGTGGGCTGCGGCTACAAATTTTTGAACGGCGGGCCGGGCGCGCCAGCCTTTGTCTGGGCCCACGCGCGCCATGTCGCGCGCACCGACCTGCTCTGGATGCAGCCGCTCACCGGCTGGTTCGGCCACGCCGCGCCCTTCGCGTTCACACCCGACTACCAAAGCGCCCCCGGTATGGCGCGCTTCCTGTGCGGCACGCCGCCGGTCATCAGCCTGGCGGCGCTGGACGCGGCGCTGGATGTATTTGATGCCGCACACGCCCTGGGGGGCATGGCTGCACTGCGCGCGAAGTCGCTGGCACTCGGCGACTTGTTTATCGAATTGGAGGAGCAGCGATGCGCAGGGCTGGGTTTGGGACTGGCAACGCCTCGCCAACACGCGCAGCGCGGCTCGCAGGTGTCCTTGACGCACTGCGACGCTGATGCGTCGCACAGCGCCTACGCCATCGTGCAGGCACTCATTGCGAGGGGCGTGATCGGCGACTTCCGCGCTGGCGCTCCGGGAGAGCCCGACATCCTGCGCTTTGGCATCACGCCGCTGTACCTCGGCTACGAAGACATTTGGAATGCCGTGGAACAGCTGAAACAGGTACTGGAAAGCGGTGAATGGCGCGAGGCGCGATTTGCGCGCAAAGCCGCAGTGACCTGATCAGCGCGTCAGAATACCCTCTGGCAGGGCCACGATGTCCTGGTCCAGGATCGCGCCGTACTTGTCAGAGACGCCAAGGCGCACCTTGACCGGGAAGCTGTCCGACTGCCGGACCCAGAGCTCCAGGGTCGCGCCGCCCGCTGAGCCAGACAGCCGGACCACCGGTAACGCACGCCCCTTGACCTGCCAGGGCTCAGGGCGCGGCGTCAGCACCAACTCAAAGACCGACTTGCCGTCCGTGATGACGACGCGCTGCGCCGTCTTGGGCGCAGGCAGTCCGACGAAGGTGTACGGGAAGGCCGCCATGTCGACCACGGGGGTGGTCATCGGCTCAGTGCGCACCCCGCCCTTCCCGTCGTTGAACCGCATCAGCTTCTGGGCCGGCAGGGCCGTGAACTCCATCGTCGGGGTGCTGCCGCGCTTGTCGGTGTAGCGCATGGTCTGCAACGAGGAGCTGCCCATGAGTCCCTGGGACTGCCGGGTGAAGTTCAGGTTCGAGTCGACCACCACGAAGATGTTGGAGCCGACCAGGTTGGAGTTCAGGCCGAAGCGCTTGCCGTCAAAGTTGCCGGCATCGGTCCCCGTTGCCACGGTGACCACACCCACGGCCTGTGCGGCGGCAGCAATGGCCCTGGAGGCGAGGTCGGTGGGCGGCGGGCCGCTGCCCTTGACCACCTTGACCGTGTAGGTCCAGCTGGCGGTGAAGGTCCCAGCGACAGCGGAGGTAGCACACAGCGCAAGCGCCAGAACAGAGCAGAAAAGAGCCGAGAATTTAGTCATGGCCTATCCCACAATCCCCATTGCGCGTGCTGTGACCAGCTTGCCACCGCGAGTGAGCCGATCGGCAGGCACAACCGGCTGAGCAGAGTGCCTGTCGCGAAGAGACCGGCTTGTTGGGACCAGCGCCGCCATTGTGAGAGCTTAAACGGACGCTCTGGCG
>CANIRI010000141.1 GCA_947469815.1 Comamonadaceae bacterium
GCCGACGGTCCATTCACCCAGCGTCGTCTCCACGCCCAGGTTGATGACTTGGCGGGCCCGCATGATTAGGTAATTGCCCGCGTAAGTTCCGGCTTCATAGCGCGGATTAATTTGGTCCAACGATCCATGTAGCCTGAAACCGGTAAATCGCTTGCTACCCGAGAGTGTGACGCCCTCTACCGAGGCGCGCTCCACGTTGTAATAGTCAAAATTAGCGTCCGTGGTAATCAAGTTGTCGAATACGTTGCGATATATGACAAGTTTCAGTTCTTGCCCTGACTTCGAAAAAGCCAGGCTTGCATCCAGGCTGTGACCCCTCTCGGGAGCTAGAGAGGTGCTTCCACCATAGCTGCTGTATAGCTGCTCAAGCGTAGGGGCGCGGAATGAGTTTCCTGCGGAGGTCGAGGCACGCCACTCGGGCGCAATTTGGTATGCGTATGAGGCTGCGCCAACATTGCTTACACCGAACACACTGTCAGTGTCGCTTCGCAAGTTCATCTGGACTTCATGCGGGCCAAACTTGGTGCCGTATCCTAGCCCCTGAGAGCTATTCGACCTGCTGGCATTGATCGCACTGCCTTGATCAAAGCGGTCCTCTTTACTTTCTACGTAGGCCGTAATATTTCCACCCAAGGCACGCCAGTTAGCGTCTAAGCTGAGACCATCTAAGGTGGTGAAGTAATCGGTAGAAAAACTATCGTCTTGGTAGCGGCTAACTGAATTGGTCCATTTGGTCGCCGTCTTAAATGAATCTGTCCATTGTGCCTCCCACGCGGCCACGGAGCTGGACATAGATGTATTGAAAGTTGCATCGTTTGGATAGACTAAATCCTGCGAAGTAGAACTCCAGTAGCCAACGTATCGGGATTGAAGGCGATTTTGAGATGCGTTGACTTCTAGCCTGTTTGCACTGTCCACCTGATAACCCAGGGATAGACCGCTCTCGCTATTTTTGGAACCTTCGGTATCCGGGTAATGGGTTACATCGGGTCGGGTGTTGAAGCCATCACTTTGGGTGGCACCGGCATGGACGGCGTAATCCCAAGGGCCTTGCGTCCCGCGAACACCCGCTGTCAGGGTCTGCGTGTTGTAGCTACCCATGCCCATGGTCACAAATGGGTGTACCCCGGCTTCGCCTTTGCGGGTAATGATTTGCACAGCACCGGCCATGGCATCTGAGCCATACGACACGCTGGACGGCCCCCGCACAATTTCTATTCGCTCCACATCGCCCAAAGGGATAACCTCCCAAGGAACGCCGCCTCCAAGGCGGGATGTGCCATCCTGCCCACCCATTCGCACACCGTCGATGAGCAAGCCTGTCATCCGTGACTCCGCTCCCCTGATGTAAATATTGCCCGTCTTGTTGTCGCTGAAGTTGACCTGCAATCCCGGCTGCGTCTCCAGCAGTTGCAGCACGGTAGTCGCCCCACTCTCCTCAATCTGCTGCCTATCGATGACGGTGACATCCGCCAAAACCTCCTTAACCGGACGGGCAAAGCGACTCGCCGTCACCACCACCTCCTGCAAAGCCACTGTTCCAGCGCCGTCCTGCGCGCTCACAGAAAACGAAAAAATGAGCGCGCCAAACGCCGCGACCGCGCCACAGCGCGCACGAAAAAACCGAGTTTTCATAAAGATAGAACCATCAACAAGAGCCCTCGCCGTCTTCCCCGACAGCGCATGGACGTCACGGCTGTGCGACGCGCGCACAACCACCGTGTTGGCCGGTATCCGGGCTGGTGGAACACACTCCATCGCCTTCCCAAGCGCGTGTTCAAGACGCTCAGTGGCCATGATGGAGCCGGAACCGAATTCGGTTCGTCCACTTACCGTTGCGGGGGCAGCGCAGGTTAGGTTGGCGTTGTAGCGCCTTCCCTCCTGCTTCCCGTTGAACTGCGCCGTGCGAACCACGGCGCGAGCACCAACGGGCGCATTGTAGGTGGGGGCCGGTGCAGGCGTGTTGCGGATGCGACCTACAATGCGGCGCTATGCACCCCGAGTCCACCGTCGAACAAATCGCCGAGCGCGTCGAGCGGCTCTTGGTGCGCTACGAGGAACTGCAACGCACCAACGCGCTGCTGGCCGGTCAGGTGCAAACGCTGACACAGGAACGCGACTCGCTGCGTTCGCGCCTGGCAGCAGCGCGGGGTCGTATCGAAGCCCTGCTGGACCGGTTGCCTGAAACCGCACCCCCGCCTGAATCGCTGACCCCCGCTGAGCAGCGGCACGCCGGATGAAACAGCTCGAAGTTCAAATCATGGGCCACGGCTATTTGCTGGGGTGTCCGGAGGGCGGCGAGGCCAAGTTGATGGCTGCAGTCAACCGCGTAGACGCCGCCATGTGCAAGATCCGGGATGGCGGAAAAATCAAGGCCCGCGACCGGATTGCGGTTCTGGCGGCCTTGAACCTGGCATTTGACACCAGCGACAACGACGGCGCCAGCGTGCCGACCTTGACGGAACCGATGCCGCTCACCCTGAACCGCCGCCAAAGCGATGTGCTGCTGGAGCCGCTGCTGCGCCGCCTGGACAAAGTGCTGGGCGACGACGGAAAGCTCTTTTAAGCCGGTGCCACTGCGGCCTACAATGGGCCTGTCTGCGGAACTGTTGGGCTTTTGATTTCCTTTACCAATGCTCATTGAGCCAGGGCTTGGAACATCGCTCCCCTAGCGCGATCATCTCGCGTCAGATGAACCCGATGGGGTGCTGACCTCGCCCACCTAAACTGCGGTTTAGGATGCCCGGTCCGGTGGTTTCCGCAGACACTTTTCCCGCACCGCACCCCTCTCCCCCCTCCTTCTGCACCCCATCCCATGTTTGAGCCGCAACTGATTGCTGAACTCGCGGCCCTGGGTCTGTGCGCCGGCTTCATGGCCGGCCTGCTGGGCATCGGCGGGGGCATGATGATTGCGCCATTTATGACCATGATCCTGGCCCAGCGCGGCGTGGGAACGGACGCGGGCGTCAAAGTGGCCATTGCCACCTGCATGGCCATGATCGCATTCACCAGCCTGTCCAGCCTGCGCGCACACCACCAGCGCGGTACGGTGCGCTGGGACATCGTCAAGGCGCTGGCGCCGGGCATTGCGCTGGGTGGCGCATTGGCCAGCGCGGGCGTGTTCGCTGCCCTCAAGGGCCACACGGTGTCGCTGGTGTTTGCGGCCTTTGTGGGTTTTTCAGCGACCCAGATGCTGCTGAACAAGCAGCCGCGCGCCAGCCGCCAGTTGCCGGGCGTGGCGGGGCAAAGCGCTGCGGGCGTTGCCATCGGCTTTCTGTCCGGCTTGGTCGGCGCAGGCGGCGGCTTTGTCAGCGTGCCCTACATGCTGGCGCACAACGTGGCCATGATCAATGCGGTGAGCACCAGCGCCGCTTTGGGCTTTCCGATCGCATTTTTCAACAGCTTGGGCTACATCGCCGGGGGCTGGGACGCACCGGGCCTACCTCCGTGGTCGCTGGGCTACGTATGGCTGCCGGGTCTCTTGGTCACCGCCTCGTGCAGCGTCTGGACCGCGCCCCTGGGCGCAAAAATGGCGCACCGCCTGCCCATGGTCACACTACGCCGGATTTTTGCAGTTTTGCTCTATGGCCTGTGCGCATACATGCTGAACAAGGGCCTGTCGGGCGAATAAAAAAACCCGCCTAAGCGGGTTTTTCACAAACGCAGCCGCGGGGGCTCAGCCCATGTGCAATCCGCCGTTCACCGAGAAGTCTGCGCCAGTCGCGTAGCCGCCCTCTTCCGAGGCCAGCCAGGCGATGATGGAGGCGATCTCGCTAGGCTCGCCCAGACGTTTGACCGGCACGGTGGCCACGATCTTGGCCAGCACATCTTCGCGGATCGCTTTGACCATGTCGGTGCCGATGTAGCCGGGGCTCACGGTGTTGACCGTCACGCCTTTGGTGGCCAGCTCTTGCGCTAGCGCCATGGAGAAACCATGCATGCCGGCTTTGGCCGCCGAGTAATTGGTTTGACCCGCCTGGCCTTTTTCGCCGTTCACCGATGAGATGTTGACGATGCGGCCCCAACCTTTTTCGACCATGTCGGCGACCACTTGCTTGGTCACATTGAACATGGAATTGAGGTTGGTCTCGATCACCATGTCCCAATCTTCGCGGCTCATTTTGAGGAACATGCGGTCGCGGGTGATGCCAGCGTTGTTCACCAGTACATCAATCACGCCATGTTCGGCCTTGGTTTTGGTGAAGGCAGCCACGGTGGAATCCCAGTCGCCCACATTGCCCACCGACGCGTAAAAGGTGTAGCCCAAAGCGGACTGCTCGGCCAGCCACTTGGCGTGGTCACGGGTCGGGCCGCAACCGGCGATCACTTTGAAGCCCTCTTTGTGCAGGCGCTGGCAAATGGCGGTACCGATGCCACCCATGCCGCCGGTCACGTACGCAACTTTCTGACTCATCACTGTCTCCTTTTTGTAAATAAAAAAACCGAAACGAAAAATTAACGTTCGATGGTGAGCGCAACGCCCATGCCACCACCGATGCACAAACTGGCAATGCCTTTTTTGGCACCGCGGCGACCCATCTCGTGCAACAAAGTTACCAGAATGCGGCAGCCAGACGCACCAATCGGGTGACCGATCGCGATCGCGCCGCCATTGACATTGACCGTGGACGTATCCCAGCCCATGGCCTGGTTCACGGCGCAGGCCTGCGCGGCGAAGGCTTCGTTGATTTCGAGCAAATCCAGATCCTGCGCTTTCCAACCGGCGCGCGCCAAGGCTTTTTGCGATGCGCTGACCGGGCCCATGCCCATCATGGCCGGGTCCAGACCGCTGGTGGCAAAGCTGGCAATACGGCCCAGTGGCGTCAGGCCCAGGGCGGCGGCTTTCTTGGCGCTCATCACCATCACGGCGGCAGCGCCATCGTTGATGCCGGATGCATTACCGGCGGTGACGCCACCGGTTTTATCAAAAGCGGCGCGCAGACCGGCCAGGGCCGCGGCGTCGGTTTTGCGGTTGATGAATTCATCGGCAGCGAAAACAATCGGGTCCCCTTTGCGCTGGGGGATGCTGACCGGCACGATCTCATCGACAAACTTACCTGCGTCTTGCGCTGCGGCAGCTTTTTGCTGGCTGGCCAGGGCGAGTGCGTCTTGCATGTCGCGGCTGATGCTGTGGGCTTTGGCCACGTTCTCGGCGGTGATGCCCATGTGGTACTGGTTGTAGACGTCCCACAGGCCGTCGACGATCATGGAGTCGACCATGTTCCAGTTGCCCATGCGTTGGCCATCGCGGCTGCCCAGCAGCACGTGGGGCGAGGCGCTCATGTTTTCCTGGCCACCGGCGATCACAATCTCGCTATCACCCCAGGCCACGGCCTGCGCGGCCAGCATCACGGCTTTCAGGCCAGAGCCGCATACAGCGTTGATGGTCAACGCAGGGGTTTCCTTGGCCACTCCGCTTTTCATCAGCGACTGGCGCGCCGGGTTTTGGCCCGCGCCCGCTGCCAGCACCTGGCCCATGATGACTTCGCCAATCTGGTCAGCGCCCACGCCGGTGCGTTCCAGCAGGTTTTTGATGACTGTCGCACCCAGCTCGGGCGCGGCAACTTTGGCCAGGCTGCCGCCGAATTTGCCGACGGCGGTGCGGGTGGCGGCGACGATGACGATGTCTTCCATGGTGGTGTACTCCAAAAAATAGTGATGAAAAAAGAAACTCAGGCTTTGGCCAGCACGTAGCTGCCAGGCGCGGGCATCAGCGGCTTGAAACCGGCTTTGCCATAGGTCTTGGGCGCGGGAATGTGTTTGCCGCCATGGCTGGCCAACCAGGTGGACCAGTCGGTCCACCAACTGCCCGTATGTTCGGTAGCCCCCTCCACCCAAGCGGCATGGCTGGCGGGCAGGCGGCCGTCCGTTCGGATCCAGTGGCTGCGTTTTTTCTTGGCCGGCGGGTTGATGACGCCGGCAATATGGCCCGAGGCGCCCATCACAAAACGGACCGCTCCGCCCAGCACCTGCGTCGACGCGTAGGCCCCATCGGCGGGCACGATATGGTCTTCGCGCGAGGCGTAGCGGTAGACTGGAATATCGATCGCGCCGAGATCCACCGGCTCGCCGCATACGGTCACTGCGCCGGGCTCGACCAGCTTATTTTCCAGATAGGTATTGCGCAAATACCAAGCGTAAAACGGACCTGGGAGATTGGTGGCATCGGAATTCCAGTACAGCAAATCGAAAGGCGGCGGCGATTCGCCTTGCAGGTAGTTGCCGACCACATAGTTCCAGACCAGCTCATTGGGGCGCAAAAAGCTGAAGGTGGTGGCCAGATCGCGGCCCTTCATCAAACCGCCCTGTCCCAGTTCGCGCTCGCGGTAATCCACAAACGATTCGTCGATGAACACATCAAGCACGCCGGTATTCGAAAAATCCAGCAGCGTCGTCAACAAGGTGGCACTGGCCACCGGCTTCTCGCCGCGCGCCGCCAGCACCGCCAAGGCTGTTCCCAGCATGGTGCCGCCCAC
>CANIRI010000142.1 GCA_947469815.1 Comamonadaceae bacterium
CATTGGATCTGGGAAGCGTGCTTCAATGCGGCGGCCTTTGTCAGAAGCAACGTGAGGAATGCGAATCGAAGCAGAACGGTTACGGCTGGAATATGCCAACTTCACAGGTGCTTCAAATCCAGGCACCAAACGCTTGTAGCTGTTGGTGGTTGGGTTGGTGATGGCGTTCAAGGCACGAGCGTGCTTGATGATGCCGCCGATGTAGTAAAGGGCGAAATCCGACAAACCGGCGTAGCCGTCACCGGCGAACAGGTTTTTGCCGTCTTTCCAGATCGACTGGTGCACATGCATGCCGGAGCCGTTGTCACCGACGATGGGCTTGGGCATGAAGGTGGCGGTTTTGCCGTAGCGGTGGGCCACGTTTTGCACCACGTATTTCAGGATCTGGGTCCAGTCAGCGCGCTGCACCAAGGTGCTGAAGCGGGTGCCGATTTCGTTTTGGCCAGCGCCTGCGACTTCGTGGTGGAACACTTCGACGGGGATGCCGAGTTGCTCGAGGATCAGCGACATTTCAGCGCGCATGTCCTGGGTGCTGTCCACCGGGGGCACGGGGAAATAACCGCCTTTGACCGTGGGGCGGTGGCCTTTATTGGCACCGTTCATGTCTTTACCGGAATTCCAGGGCGCTTCGTATTCTTCGATTTTGAAAAACGAGCCGGACATATCGGTATTCCAACGCACGTCATCAAAGATGAAGAACTCAGGCTCAGGTCCAAAGAAAGCGGTATCGCCGATACCAGAGGCCTTCAAATAGGCCTCAGCGCGCTTCGCAATCGAGCGCGGATCGCGGTCATAGGCCTTGCCGTCGCTGGGCTCGACCACGTCGCAGCTCAGGAACAGCGTGATTTCTTCAAAGAAGGGGTCGATGTTGGCGGTGTTGGGGTCGGGCATGAGTTGCATGTCCGAGGCTTCAATACCCTTCCAGCCGGCAATGGACGAACCGTCGAATGCGTGGCCTGATGTGAATTTGTCTTCGTCAAAATGCGAAATCGGCACGGTCACGTGCTGCTCTTTACCCCGGGTATCGGTGAAACGGAAGTCAACAAACTTGACCTCGTTCTCTTTCACCATCTTCATCACGTCTGCGACGGTCTTGGCCATCAAATGCTCCTTAAGCGCGGTTTAAAAAATCTGCGAAACAGTTCTTGGTATCGCAGTTTTTGTGCCACTGCGAAGCCAAGCTGCAATTGTCGCCCATGCCCTGCGCGCCACCCTCGACCCCGGCCTGAGACCGGAAAAAACCGGCGCGAGCCATTGCACTGTGTTGGTGCAATTATATAGAAATGCTCTTATTTGGTGCAATAAAGTGGTTAGCGCACCAGTTCAGGGCCAAACTTCAAGGCGTATGGTGCCAAGCCATTCTTGAGTGCTGCGAATGCCAATGCGCAGGCCGCAGGCTCGCCTTTCACACCGAGTTCGATGTGACGCCCGTATTCCGGATGGTCCACGCTGGGCAGGCTGAACACCTTGACGGGGTGGTCGCGCTCGATCGATTCCATCAAGGGCGTCAGCGTCGCCTCCATGGCGCCAAAAACGATGACGGATTGCTCGCAATGCGCGTCCTTGCGGAACAAGTGCGGGTACTGCTTGTCGAGTACCCACTCCACCATAGGCCAGGCCATCACCGGAAAACCGGGTACGAAGTGCACCGACCCGCCCCGGCTGCCGGGGTAGCTGAAGCCGGCGATCTTGTTGTACGGGTTGGGAATGATCTGGCAGCCCTGCGGGAACATGGCCATATTCAAACGGTGGCGGTTGTCGTCGCGCTCGGGCTCATAGGGCACACCCTGTTCCCGGGCCACGTCTTGCATGCGCTCGTAAATCAAGGCCTCGGCCTGCGGGTGCAGGACCAGGGGCAGGCCCAGCGCGCGCGCTGCGCATTGGCGCGTATGGTCATCCGGCGTGGCACCGATGCCGCCAAACGAAAACACCACATCTCCGCTGCTGAAGGCGCGGGTCAAAGCGGCCCTGATGCGCTCGGGATCGTCACCTACGTAATCGGCGTAGGCGACGGTCAATCCGCGTGCGCCCAGCAGCTCAATGGCGCGACTCAGGTGTTTGTCGGCGCGCTTACCCGAGAGAATTTCATCGCCAATGATCAGAAGTCCGAAATGCATATTCAGCTATTCGCGGTTAAGGGAAGTTCCAGGTCGGAGGACAAAGGGGCCGGCGCGGCGCGTTGCCGCAAGGCATGCAAAGCAGCAAGACAAAAATGAATAAACCACATCGAAGCGAAGGAAAAAACCAGCACATACAGCCACATCGAAACCGGCAGCAGCAAGGGGGCCATCGCAATCGTCATCAGGCCGGCTGACCAAATCAGGCTCGGCCCTGCGCCCATCAGACCGACCACCATACCCATACCCATAAGCGCGTATCGGTGGATCGCCATCACGGCGCGGCGTTCGTCTGCGCTGGCGTGCTGCGCCAGGGCGTCAAATGCCATGACCCGGTAGGTCAGCCAGCCCCAAATCAGCGGCGGAAGCACCAGGAGTAAGGGCGGAATCATCCACATCGGCAAGCTGATCACCATGGCCGACACCGCCAGCACAGCCGACCACACGGTCCACAAGACGCCATGCCACCAAGGCGCACCATGCGACATCTGCAAATCGGGAAAACGCTTGCGCGCGACCAACCGCACCAGGCCCGGTGCCATCAGAAAAGACACCGCAGCCAGCGCCACAACGACCACGGCAGGGGTCAATAGCAGCAACAAGATGACATGCGGCAATACCGCTTTGAGCCGCGGCAGACCCACAGCCTCCAGCCAACCCCACAACACAGTGAGGGTGACCGACGAATCCAGCCAAGCGCCCAGCGCTTCAATCGCATCCGCCCAGAACAAGTGCCCCAGCACGAAGGCCAAGCCACCGCTTATCAACACAGGCAACAGCGACAAGAGCATGACGCGCGGGTGCAGGCAGTACCACGCAGCCCGCCAGAAAGCATCCAGCACCGCCCGCACAGTGTTCGGTGCGCTGTCCACGTTCAGGCCCGGTTGCGCAAGCGCTGCAAGCCCAGCCACTGCTGGGACCAAAAGCCCTCACCGTAGCGGCGACCCTGCTCCACCTGGTCGCGCACGCCGGTGGGGCCGTAGCCGGGTCGGAAGTTGGCGGTGCCAAACACCATGTCCCACCAGGGCAGCAGCACGCCAAAGTTGTGGCCGCCCAGCACCACCCGCCCGCTGCCGACCTGCACGGTTTCGTGGCCATCGCCAATGCTGTGGTGCAACCGGTGAAAGCGCGGGCTGACCCACAGGCATTCGCCCCAGCGTCCGAAGTCCAGGCGCAAATTCGCATGCTGCAAGCTTTCGCTGAGCTGGGTCAAGACCACCAGCGCCACAAACTGGCCGGGCGGCAGACCAATGAGCTGCGCGCACAGCGCCAGCAAAGCGCTGGTCAGCACATCGTCCAACACATGGTTGCGGTTGTCGGACCACATGGTCATCTGCCGCTGGGCGTGGTGCAGGGCGTGCAGCTTCCACCACCAACCCAACTGGTGCTGCGCGCGGTGGATGCCGTAATGCACCAGATCGAACACCAGCAGGTACAGGGAAAAGCTGACCAGCGCTTGGTCTGTCACCCCGGGCCAGATGTTGTCCAGTTGCGGCGGCACCCACCCCCAAACGCTCATCTGCCCCATGAGCGCGTCCATAAAGGGCTCCAGCAAAAAAAACATGCCCAGCTTGAACAAGCCAAGCCGGTGAATCAGGGTGTACACCACATCGGTGCGTACGGTGGCGGTGTCGGTAACCGGCTCGACCGGGCGCCAGCGCTGCAGCGGTCCCAGCACCAACAGCAGCACCAGAATTTGCCCGATACCGAACAGCATCCACATCGAGCCTTCAAAGGCCCGCTCCAGGTAGCCACCCCAACCAATGGCCATCAAAAACGGCTGCACCAGCCCCTCAAAAAAGGCCTGGTGGATGAAGTCGAAGGTGTCGGTAAGTACGTCCATAGAGGCGGTCTGCGCGCGCAAACCATAGCTTACTTCGGGTGGGTGCTCAGCCAGTCCTGGTAATCCGGGTGCGAGCGCAAAGTCTCAAAACAAAATCCCTGGGCCTGCAAGCCGGTGATCAGGGGCTCCAGCACCGCGGGCGCCCACGGGTCTTTGCGCGACCAGATGCCCAAATGCGCCACCAAGATGTCACCCGGCCGGATATCGCGCAAGGCCTTGGCCAGTAGTTGGGGATTGCCGTAGCGTTCGCTGGGCAACTCGTCGCCCAAAAAGCCGGCCTGCGCCCAGCCCACGTGGGCATATCCGCAGGTGCGCGCCGCCTCCAGCAGCCGCGCAGAAGTCTTGCCCCCAGGTGCGCGAAACAGCGGCAAGGGCGCGACCCCGGTCAGGGTGTGTAAACGCTTAGACGCTGCATCGAGCGCGGCGCAATACTCGGCAGAGGTCCAGGTTTGAGTCTGGCCCGCCTGCGGCCCCGCGCTGGGGCGCACCCGAAACCGCCCGTCTGGCACATCGGCAAGCCAGTACACATGGTCCAGGGTATGCGAGGCAAAGGCATGGCCTTCCGAAGCACGCGCCTTCCACCAGGGTGCCCAATGCGTGCCCAGACTGCCGTCACCGGTTTTGCTGAGTTCGTCGGCGGCGAAAAATGTGACTTTGACCTGGTGGCGTTGCAACACCTCCGCGATCAGCGGCGCCACCTCCATATGGCCGGTATCCAAGGTCAGATAAACCGGCTTCTGGCACACCGGAGCCGCTTGGGCCCACGCGACGCAGCAGCCGAGTAGCCCCATCGCCCGCAGCACGCCGTGCATCAGCGTCAACGCGGTTTGTGGTCCAGGGTCCAGACCCCGTGCGGTGACTTGCCGACCTTGACCTTGCGCACCACTTTGCGGGTGCTCAGATCGATCACCGTGAGTTTGTTGGCCCAGCGCGAGCCCACGTACAAATAGCGGCCGTCGGCAGACAAGTCCATGCAATCGGGACCGCTGGGCGCATCAAAGGTGTCCACGACCGTCATGCTGATGTAATCAATCTTGCTGACCGAGTTGGCCGCACGGTTGCTGACAAAAATATGCTGTTTGTCGCCCAGGCTGCGAAACGCATGCGCGCCACCGCCGGTGGTGAGCGTTTTGACGAATACGGGTTTGGCATTGCTGACATCATAGACCTCGACACCGCGCGCGCCGGTGAGTGCGACCAGCAACTTTTTGTCGTCCGGCGTGCCAAAAATATCGGCTGGTAAAAATCCGGTTTTGATGCGCCACTTCAAGGTCTGGCTTGCCAGGTCAATCGCAACCAGTTCATCGCTCTCCTGCATGGAGGCGTAGGCCACGGTGCTCTTGGAGTCGATCCATAAATGGCTGGGGGTTTTGCCGGTCGCAATGCTTTTAACCAGCGTGAGCTCGCCCGCGCTCCACCGGTATATGTCGACATGGTTGAGCCGGTTACCCGCAATGACCAGCCACTTCATGTCAGGCGAAAAGCGCAGATGGTAGGGATCGGAGATGTTCTGTACCGTGCGCTGCACATCGCCGGTGCGCGGATCTAAAAAGGTGAGTGAATTGCCAACCGCGTTGGCCACGATGACCGATTTTTCATCCGGTGTCATGTACAGGTGGTGCGGCTCTTTGCCAGTCGGCACCCGTTTGGTCTCGACCCAGCGCTCGGTATCGATGACGCTGACGCTGGCGCTTAAGGAGTTGAGAACCAAAATCGGAGCCGGCACTTTGGTGGCAGGCATCTTGGCAACAGGTGCGCTGGCGGCCGCCACCGCAGCTGCGGGCGGCGCGTCAGCCTGCGCGACTTGAGAGGGATTACTGAGGGCTGACCATGCCACACAACACCAGCCCACTGCGGCCAGTAGGCACCAACGAATTCTTTTATGCATACAGATGGAGTTTAGCCTCCCTCCGGCGCCTTGCCGTACCGCCAACGACTCAGGACGCAGCCACCGCGACCAAGTCTGCCGCATTCAACCAGCGCCACGCACCAGGCGCCAGATCGTGCGGCAAATCCAAATGACCGATGCGCGAGCGGTGCAGCGCTTCCACCCGGTTACCCGCAGCTGCCACCATGCGTTTGACCTGGTGGTATTTGCCTTCGGTCAAGGTCAAGCGCAGGTGGTGCGCGCCCACCGCCTCGCAGGCGGCAGCACGCACGGGCTTAGGGTCATCGTCGAGCACCACACCGGCCAACAGGCGCTCGGTCTGCATCGCATCCAGCGGGTGCTTGACCGTCACTTCGTACACCTTGGGCACATGGTGGCGCGGTGAGCTCATGCGGTGTATGAACTGCCCGTCGTCAGTCAACAGCAACATGCCCGTGGTGTCCTGGTCCAAACGCCCCACGGCCTGCACGCCTTGCACTGCGCTTTTTTGCGGACGCGTGCGCAAGGGCGCGGGCAGCAGCGAATAAATGCTGGGATAGGTCGAGGGCTTTTGCGAACACTCGGTACCCGCAGGTTTATGCAACACGATGTAG
>CANIRI010000143.1 GCA_947469815.1 Comamonadaceae bacterium
CGCCCTGGTAAATCGTGCAGCCGTCGCCAATCTCTGCGGTCTCCCCCACCACCGTGCCCATGGCGTGGTCAAAAAACACGCGCTCGCCAATCGTGGCCCCTGGGTGGATTTCAATGCCGGTCAAAAAACGGGCGATGTGCGAGGTGAAACGCCCCAGCCATTTGAAGCCATGGATCCAGAACCAATGCGCCGGGCGGTGCAACACCACCGCATGCAGGCCGGGGTAGCAGGTGATGACCTCCCAGGTGCTGCGGGCAGCGGGGTCGCGGTCCAGAATGCACTGGATATCAGAACGGATGCGGGAAAACATGGGCCTGAGTCTATCCCGCAGTGCCGGCTTCGGACGCCGGTGCGGCTGTTGCGGCGCGCAGGCGCGCGCGCTGCTGCAGCGCAGCCTTGGCGATACCGCGCAGGATGTGCACCTCTTCCTGCGTGACGGCGGCGCGGTTGAACAACGCATTCAGGCGCGGCATCAGCTTTTTGGGTGCCGCCGGGTCCAGGTATTCCAGGGCCACCAGGCTCTCCTCCAGGTGCGCCAGCATCCCCGCGACTTGCGCGGCATCGGCTGGGTGTACGGGGTTAGCGGACGCAGTGGGCGCGGCCTGCGCCACATCAAAGCCACCCAATGTCAACCGCCATTCATAGGCAATCACCTGCAAGGCCGCACCGATATTGAGCGAGCCGAATTGCGGGTTGCTGGGAATGCTCAGCGCCACGTGGCAGCGGTACACATCCTCATTGCGCATGCCAAAGCGCTCGGAGCCGAACAAAAAAGCGGTGTGTGGCAGCGCTGCGGCGCTCTGGCCCGGCGCTTCGGCCAGCAGCTGTTCAAAGTGCGCGCGCGGGCTGCGCGTGGGCGGGCCGAAATCACGCGGCGTCATGGCCGTGGCGCAGAGGTGGCTCACGCCGTCAAGCGCCTCGTCCAGGGTGTCCACGATGCGGCATTTTTCCAGCACATCGAGTGCGCCGCTGGCCCGCTGAATGGTTTCTTCGCGGCGCAGCACATTGGGCCAACGCGGGGCCACCAACACCAGGTCATCAAAGCCCATGGTCTTCATGGCGCGGGCGGCGGCACCCACGTTGCCGGCGTGGCTGGTGTGGATGAGGATGAAGCGGGTCTGCACAGTAGGGGGTGGGGGTGGGGAATAGAATCGATGCCATTGTCGCCGCCCCGTGCGGCATGTTCCCGCGCCCGGCATAGCCCTGGCGCGCCACTGCGTTCTTCATCACCATCTATGTCACCCAATCTGCACCCCATGGTCAATGTGGCCGTCAAAGCGGCCCGCCTGGCCGGCAACATCATCAACCGCGCGGCGCTGGACGTGGAGGCGGTGCGGATCTCGCAAAAGCAGGTGAATGACTTTGTCACCGAGGTCGACCAGGCCGCCGAGCAGGTGATCATCGAAACCCTGCTGGCCGCCTACCCCGGCCACGGCATCATGGCCGAGGAATCCGGCAGCGAACACGGCGCCCAGGATTCTGAATATGTCTGGATCATTGACCCGCTGGACGGCACGACCAACTTCATCCACGGCTTTCCCAGCTACTGCGTCAGCATCGGCCTGGCCGTGCGCGGCAAGATGGAGCAGGCCGTGGTGTACGACCCCACGCGCAACGACTTGTTCACCGCGACCAAAGGCCGTGGCGCGTTCTTGAACGACCGGCGCATCCGCGTCTCCAAGCGCACCGACCTCACCGGCACTTTGCTGGCCACGGGCTTCCCTTTTCGCAAGGGTGACAACTTTCCGCGCTACCTGGCCATGCTGGCCGACATCATGCCGCGCACGGCGGGCCTGCGCCGCCCGGGTGCGGCGGCGCTGGACCTGGCCTACGTGGCCGCCGGACGCACCGACGGGTTTTTTGAATCCGGCCTGAAGCCCTGGGACATTGCGGCCGGGTCGCTGCTGGTGACCGAGGCTGGTGGATTGATCGGCAATTTCACCGGTGAAGCGGACTACCTGGAACACGGCGAGTGCATTGCCGCACCGCCGCGCATTTACGGCCAGTTGGTCTCCATCCTGGCCCGCTACAGCCAGTTTGCGCCGGCGCACGAGAAAGCTCAGGCCAGCGAGCGCATCCGCGAGGTGCAGGAACAAGTTTTGGCTGAACACGCGAGCCCAAGCGCAGCGCCCGCTGACCCGGCCTGATGCCCCACCCTGATGCCCACGCCTGCCTGGGGTCAGTGGGTTACAGTTTGCCGTCGCACATGGTGTGAACCAACCCTTGTATCTTCTACTGGAGTCTTTTATGCAACACGTTTTTCGCAATCCCCGTTCCATTGCCGGTGCTGCCGCCTTGGCTGCTTTGACGCTCGGTGCATCCGCTGGCGCGCAAGCCGCAGAGCCCGCCTCCTGCCAGGCCGTGCGCTTTGCCGATGTGGGCTGGACCGACATCACCGCCACCACGGCCGTGGTCTCCGAAATCCTCAAAGGCATTGGCTACAAACCCAGCGCGCAGGTGCTGTCGGTTCCCGTCACCTACCGCAGCATGAAGGACAAAAAGATTGACGTGTTCCTGGGCAACTGGATGCCCTCCATGGAAGGCGACATCAAGCCCTACGCGGCCGATGGCTCGGTAGAAACCATCGGTGCGAATCTGGAAGGCGCGAAATACACCCTGGCCGTGCCGGATTACGTGGCGGAAGCCGGTGTCAAAACCTTTGCCGACATCGCCAAGAACGCCGACAAGTTCAAGAAAAAGATTTACGGCATCGAGCCCGGCAACGATGGCAACCGCTTGATCCTGGACATGGTCAAGAAAAAGGCTTTTGATCTGGGTGGCTTCAAGCTGGTCGAGTCCAGCGAGGCCGGTATGGTCTCGCAGGTGATGCGCGCAGTACCCAAGCAAGAGTGGGTGGTTTTCCTCGGCTGGGCTCCCCACCCCATGAACAGCAAAATCAAAATGGTGTACCTGAGCGGCGGTGACGACTTCTTCGGCCCCAACTACGGCGGCGCAACCGTCTACACCAACACCCGTAAGGGCTATTCTGCTGAGTGCTCCAACGTCGGCACGCTGCTGAAGAACACCAAGTTCAGCCTGGAAGCGGAAAACGAAATCATGTCCTCCATCCTGGACAAGAAGATGAAGCCCGCTGCTGCTGCGCAAACCTGGCTCAAGGCCAATGCCTCCACCTGGGGCAACTGGTTGGCTGGCGTGAAAACCTTTGATGGCAAAGACGTCACCCCGGCGATGATCATCAAGTAAGACCATGCTGGGAGGCTTGGACTCCGCGCATGTACGGACAGCCGGGCGGGGTGCGTTACACTGAAAGTTGGCACCGACTCTTTCGTCGACCACTTTAGGAAACCACCCCCACCTTCGCAACAGGAGCACCCCATGCAACGCTTTTACCGTATGTCCCAATCCTTGATCGGTGCTGTTGCACTGGCCACCATGTCGCTTGGTATTCACAGCAGCGCGCACGCAGTGGAACCTGCTTCCTGTAAAGCGGTGCGTTTTTCCGATCCGGGGTGGACCGACGTCACCGCCACGACGGCCGTGATGTCCGAAATCCTCAGGGGCATCGGCTACAAACCCTCGGCACAGTTGCTCGCGGTGCCGGTGACCTTAAGCAGCATGAAGGCGAACAAAATTGACGTGTTTTTGGGCAACTGGATGCCTTCTATGGAGGATGACATCAAGCCCTACGCGGCAGACGGCTCGGTGGAAACCATTGGCGCCAACCTGGAAGGTGCGAAGTACACGTTGGCCGTTCCCGACTATGTGGCCGAGGCTGGTGTCAAAACCTTTGCCGACATCGCCAAAAACGCCGACAAGTTCAAGAAAAAGATTTACGGCATCGAGCCGGGTGATGACGGTAACCGGCTGATTTTGAAGATGATTAATACAAACACCTTCGGCCTGGGCGGCTTCAAGGTTGTTGAGTCCAGCGAAGCGGGCATGATCTCGCAAGTCATGCGCGCCATACCTAAGAAGGAGTGGATTGTGTTTTTAGGCTGGGCGCCCCACCCCATGAACACCAAAATCAAAATGGTGTACCTGAGTGGTGGTGACGACTTCTTCGGCCCCAACTACGGCGGCGCAACCGTCTACACCAACACCCGCAAAGGCTATTCCGCCGAATGCCCCAACGTCAGCACGCTGCTGAAGAATACCAAGTTCAGCCTGGAAGCCGAAAACGAAATCATGTCGGCCATTCTGGACAAGAAGATGAAGCCTGCTGCCGCTGCGCAAATCTGGCTCAAGGCCAATGCCTCCACCTGGAGCAACTGGCTGGCTGGCGTGAAAACCTTTGATGGCAAAGACGTCACCCCGGCGATGATCATCAAGTAAGACCATGCTGGGAGGCTTTGACGCCGCGCTGGAGTGGCTCACCGGGAACAAAATTCCCCTGGGCGAGTTCATTTCAGGCGTGGTGGACCAGATCACGCAGGGCGCGCCCTGGCTGTTTGATCTGATCTCCGGCGTGCTGGGGGCGCTGGTGCTGGGCTTCACCGGCGCGTTGCAGTGGGTGCATCCGCTGCTCATGGTGGCCCTTGTTTGCGCGCTGGCCTGGTACCTGCAACGCTCGGCGCGGCTCACGGTGTTTGTAGGCGCGGCGCTGCTGCTGATCATCAATATGGGTTATTGGGGCGAAACCATGGAGACGCTGTCCATGGTGGTCTTCGCCACACTCACTTGCGTGCTCATTGGCGTGCCCATTGGCATTGCGGCGGCGCACCGTCCCTGGCTGGAAGCCGCGTTGCGGCCGCTGCTGGATTTGATGCAAACCATCCCGACTTTCGTCTATTTGATTCCCACACTCATTTTGTTCGGCCTGGGCGTGGTGCCGGGGCTGATTTCAACCGTCATCTTCGCCCTGCCCGCCCCCATACGCCTGACCACGCTAGGCGTCGCCTCGGTGCCGCGCCCGCTGCTGGAAGCAGGTGAAGCATTCGGGGCGACCCGCTCGCAATTGCTCTGGAAAGTGGAAATTCCGCACGCCCTGCCCAGCATCATGGCCGGGGTCACGCAGTGCATCATGCTCAGCCTGTCCATGGTGGTGATTGCCGCGCTGGTGGGCGCAGACGGCCTGGGCAAGCCGGTGGTGCGCGCGCTCAATTCGGTGAATATTGCCGACGGCTTTGAAGCCGGTCTGGCCATCGTGATCGTGGCCATCGTGCTCGACCGGCTCTGCAAGTCCAAACCGCATGCCTGATCTGCATTCCAGCGCGCCGCCCATGGCCGAATTCCGGCATGTGGACGTGGTCTTCGGCAAAGACCCTGCAGCCGCGCTAGCCCTGCTGGACGCCGGCAAAAACCGGCAAGAAATTCTGGACGCCACCGGCGCGGTGCTCGGTGCGGCCGACTGCAGCCTGGCGGTAGCCGAGGGCGAGATTTCGGTTTTGATGGGTTTGTCGGGCTCGGGCAAATCCACGCTGCTGCGTTGCCTCAACGGCCTGAACCAGGCCAACCGGGGTTCGGTGCTGGTGCGCGAGCGCAACGGCGAGACCGTGGACCTGACCCGCTGCGACGCCACCACCCTGCGCCGCTTGCGCACCACCCGCGTGGCCATGGTGTTCCAGCAATTTGCGCTGCTGCCCTGGCGCACGGTGAGCGAAAACGTGGGCCTGGGGTTGGAACTCAGCGGCATGCCCGCAGCACAGCGCGCCAAGATCGTCGCCGAGAAGCTGGAACTGGTGGGCCTGCAAGCCTGGGGCCACAAATACGCGCACCAGCTCTCCGGCGGCATGCAACAGCGCGTCGGCCTGGCCCGCGCGTTTGCCACCGACGCCGATATTTTGCTAATGGACGAGCCCTTCTCGGCCCTGGACCCACTGATCCGCGAGCACCTGCAGCGGGAACTGCTGCAGCTGCAAAAGCAATTGAAAAAAACCATCGTCTTCGTCAGCCACGATCTGGATGAGGCCATCAAGCTGGGCAACCACATCACCATCATGGACGGCGGGCGCATCGTGCAGTCTGGCGAGCCCGAGCAGGTGGTGCTCAACCCCGCCAACGCCTATGTGCGCGACTTTGTGGCGCACATGAACCCCATCAAGGTGCTGCGTGCGCGCTCGCTGATGACGCCGCTGGCGGCGCTGGACGTGCAGGCCGGGCGCATCCAGCTGGACTGGACCGGCCACCACTGGCTCACTCTTGACGCCAGCGGCGCACCCGCGCAGATCGACATCGAAGGCAGCCCCGGACACTTGCTGCCCTATACCGACACGCTGGACGTGGTGGCCGCCGGGCTCGATGGCCGCAGCGTCGTCATCGTCAGCCCCGACACCTTGCTGGAAAAAATCATCCACATCCGCCACGCGACCGGGCGGCCCCTGCTGCTGTGCGAAGACGGGCGCTTCATCGGCGTGGTGGGTGACCAGGAAATTTACGGCGGCATGCTGCGCTCCACGCTGGCCCCCTAGGGGTTTATGCGTACTTGACACCTCTGCCAG
>CANIRI010000144.1 GCA_947469815.1 Comamonadaceae bacterium
GCTAGAGACCATGGGGATCGCCACCACCATCAAGGCCGCCAAGAAGGAAGTCGAGTCCGGCACGCCGGTGGTTTGGGACATCTTGGAAGAGGTGATCAAAGAGCACCCCATCATGCTCAACCGTGCGCCTACGCTGCACCGTTTGGGCATCCAGGCGTTCGAGCCCATCCTCATCGAAGGCAAAGCCATTCAGCTGCACCCGCTGGTGTGCTCGGCTTTCAATGCCGACTTTGACGGCGACCAAATGGCCGTGCACATCCCCTTGTCGGTGGAAGCGCAAGTCGAAGCCCGCACCCTGATGCTGGCCTCTAACAACGTGCTGTTCCCCGCCAGCGGCGAGCCGTCCATCGTGCCGTCGCAGGACGTGGTCCTGGGCTTGTACTACACCACCCGCGAACGCATCAACGGCAAGGGCGAAGGCTTGATCTTCTCCGACACCGGTGAAGTGCGCCGCGCGTTCGACGGTGGCGAATTGGAACTGAACGCCCGCATCAGCGTGCGCCTGACCGAGTACACCAAGAACAAGGAAACCGGCGAGTTCGACGTCAGCACCAAGCTGTGGGATACCACTGCCGGGCGCGCGCTCTTGTCGGAAATCCTACCCAAAGGCCTGCCGTTTTCTAACATCAACAAGGCCTTGAAGAAGAAGGAAATCTCCAAACTCATCAACGTCTCTTTCCGCAAATGCGGATTGAAAGAGACCGTGGTGTTTGCTGACAAGCTGCTGCAAGCGGGCTTCCGCCTGGCCACCCGCGCCGGTATCTCGATCTGTATTGACGACATGCTGGTGCCTCAAGAGAAGCACGAGATCATCAGCCGAGCGCAGAAAGAAGTGAAAGAGATCGAGCAGCAATATGTCTCCGGTCTGGTCACCTCTGGCGAGCGCTACAACAAAGTGGTCGACATCTGGGGCAAGTCGGGTGACGAAGTGTCCAAGGTGATGATGGCCAAGCTCTCCAAAGAGATGGTCACTGACCGCCACGGCAATCAGGTGCAGCAAGAGTCTTTCAACTCCATCTACATGATGGCCGACTCCGGTGCACGCGGTTCTGCCGCCCAGATCCGCCAGGTGGCGGGTATGCGCGGTTTGATGGCCAAGCCCGACGGCTCCATCATCGAGACACCGATTACCGCCAATTTCCGCGAAGGCCTGAACGTGTTGGAGTACTTCATCTCCACCCACGGTGCGCGTAAAGGTCTGGCCGACACGGCGCTGAAAACCGCCAACTCGGGTTACCTGACCCGTCGTCTGGTCGATGTGACCCAAGACCTGGTGGTGACCGAGCTCGATTGCGGCACGCAAGCCGGCTACATCATGCGGGCCATTGTCGAAGGCGGCGAGGTGATCGAGTCCTTGCGCGACCGCGTGTTGGGTCGTTGCACCGCTGAAGAAGTCTTGCACCCCGAAAGCCGCGCGATCCTGGCACAGCCCGGAACCTTGCTGGACGAAGACCTGATCGAGGAATTTGAGATCGCCGGCGTGGACGAAGTCAAAGTCCGCACCGCGCTGACTTGCGAGACCCGTTTCGGCATCTGCGCGCATTGCTATGGCCGCGACCTGGGACGCGGCGGCATGATCAACGGCGGCGAGGCGGTTGGCGTGATCGCTGCCCAGTCGATTGGCGAACCCGGTACGCAGCTGACCATGCGCACCTTCCACATCGGTGGTGCGGCATCGCGTGCGGCCATTGCCTCCAGCGTGGAAGCCAAGTCCAACGGCCGCATCGGCTTCAACGCCACCATGCGTTACGTCACCAACTCCAAGAGCGAGTTGGTGGTGATTGCCCGCTCCGGCGAAATCATCATCCACGACGAACACGGCCGCGAGCGCGAGCGCCACAAAGTGCCGTATGGCGCGGTGCTCAGCGTCAAGCCCGACCAGGTGGTCAAAGCCGGCGTCATCCTCGCCAACTGGGATCCGCTGACCCGACCCATCATCACCGAGTTTGCCGGTCGCGCCCGCTTCGAGAACGTCGAAGAAGGTTTGACCGTTGCCAAGCAGGTTGACGATGTGACCGGCCTGTCTACCCTGGTGGTGATCGATCCCAAGCGCCGTGGCGCGGCAAAGATCGTGCGTCCGCAGGTCAAGCTGATCGACGCCTCGGGCACCGAGGTGAAGATCCCCGGAACCGACCATGCGGTGACGATCGGCTTCCCGATCGGCGCGCTGGTGCAGGTGCGTGACGGCCAGGATGTGGGCCCCGGCGAAGTGCTGGCCCGTATTCCGATTGAAGGCCAGAAAACCCGTGACATCACCGGCGGTCTGCCGCGTGTGGCCGAGTTGTTCGAAGCCCGTTCGCCCAAGGACAAAGGTCTGCTGGCGGAAGCCACCGGAACCATCTCCTTCGGTAAAGAAACCAAGGGCAAGATTCGCTTGCAAATCACCGACCCTGACGGCAAAGTCTGGGAAGAACTGGTGCTTAAAGAGAAGAACATCCTGGTCCACGAAGGCCAGGTCGTGAACAAGGGTGAGTCGGTGGTGGACGGCCCGGCCGATCCGCAAGACATCCTGCGCCTGCTCGGGCCGGAGGAACTGGCGCGCTACATCGTCGACGAAGTGCAAGACGTCTACCGCCTGCAAGGCGTGAAGATCAACGACAAGCACATCGAGGTGATCGTGCGCCAGATGCTGCGCCGCGTGGTCGTCGATAACGTGGGTGACTCCAACTACATCAGCGGCGAACAGGTGGAGCGCTCGGAAATGCTCAACACCAACGACGCCCTGCGTGCCGAAGACAAGGTGCCTGCCACCTTCACCAACCTGTTGCTGGGTATCACCAAAGCGTCGCTGTCCACGGACAGCTTCATCAGCGCCGCGTCTTTCCAGGAAACCACGCGCGTGCTGACCGAAGCCGCCATCATGGGCAAGCGCGACGAGTTGCGTGGTCTGAAGGAAAACGTGATCGTCGGTCGTCTGATCCCGGCCGGTACCGGAGCGGCGTACCACGAAGCGCGCAAGGTGCGTGAGGCTATGGACGAGTCCGAGCGCCGCGCGATTGCCGAGGCGGACGAGGCCGAACTGGCTGCTGCGACCGCATCGGTCGACGACGGTCAGGAAGTCGCTTCCGAATAAGTACAGCTGACGCGGCTGCGCTGTGAAAACCCCGGGTTCGGTCATGCAGAACTTGGGGTTTTTTCATTCAAGATCTGCAACATGACGGAGTTGGAACGCCATGGGTGATTTTTTCTGGCCAGCCTTATTCGGGGTTTTTTTCGTGTGCTGGTGTTTGGGTGCTTACAACCGCTTGCGCCGCCTGCGGCGTCATGCGCTGAATTCGGTGCAAAAACTCTTTGCCCAGTTGGCTGAATTCAGGCCTTTGTTTGACCGGCGCGTTCAAAGCCAAAAAGAAACTCCGGAGGATGAGCCCCGCCAAGGGCTTGCGGCTTCCGGTGATCCCGGGTGGTCGGCTCTGGTCGCTGCTGCTGGGCAATTGGACGCCGCCTTGCAGTCGGCTTCGCGCACTACCTTGGACAGCACCGCGATCCGCAACACATCGCAGGCGCTGGAAGCACTGCAGCGCAGTTGGGCGGCGGCGTCCGAGGCACCGCAAGATCTGGCGGGGGAAGCCTTGCCGCCCGAGTTACTGATGCAGTGGGGTGTTTTAAGCCACCGCATGCTGGCCGCACGGTCCGCAGCCAATCAGGACCTTGCGGCCTACAACCAGGCGCTGGCGCAAGTGCCTGTGCGTTGGCTGGCACCGGTCATCCCGTTTGCATCCGTTGCCTACTTCTGAACCTGCCCCGCCCGGGGCTGTCGGTCAGCCGGCGCTTTGGCGTCAGCTGCAAGCGGCTGCTGCCGTGTTGCGGGCGCAGCGTGCGGGTCAATCCGGCAGCGTGGCGCTGGAAGCGGTGGACCCGGTCTTGCGCCCGGGCGTGCAGGCCTTGGCCTTTACCGTGTGGCGCAACCTGGGCCGGGCCATGGCATTGCGCGACGCGTTGGCTGCCAAAACACCGCCCGCCGCGGTCGATGCCCTGCTGTGCGTGACGCTGGCTTTGTGCTGGGATGCGGGTAGCGCGCCTTACGATGAATTCACCCTGGTGAACCAGGCGGTTGAGGCGGTCAAGCGCGATCCCCGCACTGCCGGGCAGGCGGCTTTTGTGAATGCCTGCTTGCGCCGTTTTTTGCGCGAGCGTGCCCAGTTGGTGGCGCTGACAGATGCCTTTCCGCAGGCGCAATGGAATCACCCCGTGTGGTGGATCAAGCGCCTGCAAGCCGAGCAGCCGCAGCGTTGGCAGTCCATTTTGCGGGCCTCTAATGTCCAGGCCCCGCTCACCTTGCGGGTGAACCTGCGCAAGACCAGTTTGGCGGCTTTTGCGCAAGCGCTGGCCCTGGCCGGCATGGCCGCGCGTATGGTTGCGCCAGCAACGGTGTACCTGGAACGGGCGGTAGCGGTGGCGCGCGTGCCGGGCTATGAGCAAGGGTGGTTTTCGGTGCAGGACGCGGCGGCACAGCGCGCCGCCCCCTTGTTACTGGATGGCTTGGCCTTGGGCCCCCAATCGCGGGTGCTGGACGCTTGCGCCGCCCCGGGCGGCAAGACCGGCCACTTGCTGGAGATGACATCCGCGCAGGTCATTGCGCTGGAGCAAGACCCGGCGCGCATACCGCGCATCCATGCCAATTTACAGCGCCTGGATCTGCAAGCGCAGGTGCTGAAGGGTGACGCGGGCGATCCCGCTGCATGGTGGGACGGCCAAGCCTTTGATGCGGTGCTGCTGGACGCGCCGTGCACGGCCTCGGGCATCGTGCGCCGCCACCCGGACGTGCGCTGGCTGCGCCGCGAGGCTGACATCGCCCAGCTCGCGCAGAGCCAAAAACGCCTCTTGGACGCCCTGTGGCCGCTGCTGCGCGTGGGCGGGCGCTTGCTGTATTGCACCTGTTCCGTCTTCGCCCAAGAGGGGCCGCTGCAGCTCCAGGCGTTTCTTGCGCGCCACAGTGACGCCCGCGCCTTGCCCGCTGATGGCAGCTTGTGGCCCCAATCGGCCGAGGTGGACTCCATAGTCTTGGACAATGCGGCCCATGACCATGATGGTTTTTTCTATGGCTTGTTGGAAAAGCACCCCGCTTGAGGGGGGCTCTCAAAGGATGCTTGGGCTGCTCGCACGTCTGCTGACGCCTTTTGTTGGCCTGCTCTTTTTATTGACGGCTGCCGCAAGCCACGCCGATACCGTGGTGGAGGCGGCGCAGTTCCGGGTGGACCGCGTGGGCGACGATGTCACCCTCAGCGCGCAATTGCGATTCGACTTGCCAGCGGCCGTGGAAGATGCATTACTCAAGGGCATTCCGGTTTACTTCGCCGTTGAAGCTGATCTGCTGCGGGAGCGCTGGTACTGGACGGACAAAAAATTGGCCAGCGCGGCGCGCAATATGCGCCTCGCCTACCAACCCCTGACGGGCCAATGGCGGCTGAACGTGGCAACGGGCGCTGCGCCGGCGGGGGAACTGGTGGCCGCTAATGCCCCGAGTCAAACCTTTCTCAGCCTGGCCGAGGCCATGGCCACGGTCAAGCAGTTCGCGCGTTGGCGCATAGCGGGGCTCAGCGACAACGATGCTTCTTCCAAGTACCGGGTGGACTTCCGTTTCTGGCTGGATACCAACCAGCTCCCGCGACCTTTTCAGATTGGTGTGATGGCGCAAACCGAATGGACCATCAGCGCCAATCTCCGTGCGCCATTGACACCGGAGAAAACCGGTGAGCGATAACTTGCCCGATACCACTTTGCGGCGCAACAGCCGCCTGGTGCGTCGCGTCGTCACCTGGGGCGCTGCGGCGATGCTGCTGATGGGTGCTGCATTGCTGTACATGCTGACGCTGGCCACCAACAACCAGGCCCTGTACGAGCAGGACTACGCGCTCTTGTTTGTGCTCAATATGGTCGTCGCGGCGCTGCTGTTTTCGGCGATTGCCTGGATTGCCTTTCGCTTGTACCAGCGCTGGCGCGCCGGGCGCTTCGGTACCCGCTTGCTGACCAAATTGGCTGCGATTTTTGTGCTGGTGGGTTTGGCTCCGGGTTTGCTGATTTACGGCGTGTCCTACCAGTTTGTATCCCGCTCTATCGAGACCTGGTTTGACGTCAAGGTCGAGGGCGCTTTGCAGGCGGGCTTGAGCCTGGGCCGCGTGACGCTGGAAACCCTGGCGGGCGATCTGTCCATCAAAGCCCGTACCGCAGCCACCGCGCTCGATGATCCGGGGCAGGGGCCAGCGGAGCTGCAGCTGGAAAAATGGGCGGAGCAGTTGGGCGCCAGCGATATCGCCTTGTGGAGCGGACGCGGGCAACTGCTGGGCAGCGCCGGAGATTCGCGGCTGCAACTCAACCCAGCAGCGCCGGGCTCCACGCAGTTCCGTTTGGCGCGCAGCGAGCGTTCCACCTAC
>CANIRI010000145.1 GCA_947469815.1 Comamonadaceae bacterium
AGTGGAAGAGGCTTTTGCGGGTGACATCGTGGGCTTTACCACCCACGGCGGGGTGCAACTGGGTGACACGATTACCGACGGCAGCATCAACCTGCAGTACACCGGCTTGCCGTTTTTCGCGCCCGAGCTGTTCATGACCGTGGTGCTGAAAAACCCGCTGCGTACCAAGCAGTTGCAGCAGGGCCTGGCGCAGCTGGGCGAGGAGGGCGCGATCCAGGTTTTTAAACCTGAGGTCGGCGGCAATATGCTGCTCGGTGCCGTGGGGCAGTTGCAGTTTGAGGTGGTGCAGCACCGGCTCAAAGGCGAGTACGACGCCGACATCCGCCTAGAAGGCAGCCAGTACACCGGCGCGCGCTGGATCACCGCCGACACCCCGGCCGAGTTGCGCGAGTTCGTCAACGCCTACCCCCAGCGCATGGCCAAGGACGCGGCCGACACGCTGGCATTTTTATGCACCAGCCCCTATGACGTGCGGCTGGCGCAGGAGCGGTTCCCGAAAATTCACTTCCATCCGCTGCGCGAGCACGCGGGTTTGAGTCTGGGCAGCGCGGGCTAGGCGGTGACACAGCCGTCACACCGGGGCTTGCTGGCGGTATTCGGCTCCACCTTGTTCCAGCTGGTGGGCATTTTTATGCTCTCGCCGCTGCTGCTGTTGATGCTCAAGCAAGCCGGTGTGTCCAACACGGTGGCCGGCCTGTTTGCAGCGACCACCTGGCTGGGAATTTTCATCATCACGCCCTTTGCATCAGGCCTGGTGCGCTGGCTCGGACGACGGCGTGCTTTGTGGCTGGCCTCCGGGCTGCCGCTGCTCACGGTGTGCGGGTTTCTTGTCACCCGCAGTCTGCCGATCTGGTTTGTGCTGGAGTTGCTGGCCAGCGTGGCCGGGGGCTTGCGATGGGTGCTCGCGGAATCGTTTATTGCGGAATTTGCACCTGCGCAACAACGCGGCCGCCTGATAGGCGCCTACGCCACCTTGATCGGCCTGACCATGGTGATCGGCCCGGCGCTGGTGGCCTGGCTGGGGGTGGACAGCCCGCATGCTTTGTGGGCGGTGTTGGTCATGCTGGTCCTCGGACTCTGCTGGACTTTTTTGATTCCCCGCACGCCTGTGGCCCACGACGCCGAAAGCGCCAGCGTGGGCTTGCGCGGTTTGTGGCATGCCGTTGTGGCCCATCCGGTGGTGATGCTGGCGGGCTTTATCGGCGGGTTCTTTGAGATGGGCTTGGGTTCGGTGTTGCCACTGTACGGGCTCAGCCTGGGTCTGGCAACCGGCGCTGCGGCCTTGCTCTTGTCGGTCAGCGGCACCGGCGGCACGGTGTTCGCCATTCCGGCGGGTATGGCGGCCGACCGCTTTGCCGACCCCGCGCGCGGGCGGCATCGCTTGATGCTGTGGCTGGTGGGCCTGTTGGCCCTCGCCTCAGCCACCGGTTTTGCGGTGCCGGTCTGGCCCGTGCTGGTGTGGCCTATCGCGCTGCTGTGGGGCGCTGCCGGTGGCACGCTCTACACGCTCACCATGCTCGACATCGGCAGCCGCGAGCGGGGGATTACGCTGGTGAACAGCACTTCGGTGTTGGTGCTGACCTATACCTTGGGTGCGCTGGTGGCGTCGTCATCCGCTGGGGCTTTGCTGGATTGGTCGCCGGGGCTGGTGTTCCCCGGCGCTTTGCTGGCGGTGGCTCTGGTCGGCTGGGTGGTTCTGTGGCGCAATAGTCCGCCGAAAGGGGACAGGCCTACAATTTCGTGACGGTGGTGGTTTTGGCCATTCTCAATAAGACGGAGATTTCTGATGAAAGTAGCGCTCACCATCGCGGACCATTTGCGCCGTGCCAGCCAGGTCTATCCGCAACGCACCGCCTGCGTGGATGAGCCGCTGCAGCCCGCAGCCAGCTGGGGGACGCTGAGCTATGGCGACATGATGGCGCGTGCCACCGCCCAGGCGGCGGGTCTGGATGCGCTGGGAATCGGCGTCGGCGAGCGCGTCGCCATGGTCAGCCACAACGCAGCGCGCCTGCTGACCGCGTTTTTTGGTGTCAGCGGTTGGGGGCGCATTCTGGTGCCCATCAATTTCCGGCTGGTTGCCGAAGAAGTGCAGTACATCGTGGACCACTGCGGGGCGCGCATTTTGCTGATCGATCCGGAACTGGAGGCAGCGCTGTCCGGTGTGCGCTGCGAACACACATTTGTGATCGGCGCGCAGTCTGATGCCCAGCTCTTGCGCTATGACCGCCAACCCCAGCCCTGGGAGCCGGACGAGGACGCCACGGCCACCATCAACTACACCAGCGGCACCACCGCGCGGCCCAAAGGCGTGCAGCTAACCCACCGCAATTTGTGGATCAATGCCGCCACCATGGGCTGGCATCTGGGCGTCAACGACCGCGACGTGTACCTGCACACGCTGCCGCAGTTCCACTGCAACGGCTGGGGGCTGACCTATGCGGTGACCGGCATGGGTGGCAAGCACGTCATCGTCCGCAAAATTGACGGTGCCGAAATTTTGCGGCGTATTGCCGAGCATGGTGTGACCCTGATGGCGGGTGCGCCAGCGGTTCTCAATATGGTGCTCGAGGCCGCGCAGTCCTGGGAGGGCCCCATTCCCGGGAGTGGGCAGCTACGGGTGGTGGTGGCGGGTGCGCCGCCGCCGACGCGCACGATCGAGCGGGTGGAATCCGAGCTGGGCTGGGAGTTCATCCAGATTTACGGACTCACCGAAACCGCGCCGCTGCTCACGGTGAACCGCGCCAGCATCGAATACGACGCATTGACGCCGACCGAGCGTGCGCAGCGCCTGGGCCGCGCTGGCGTTCCCGCGATTGGCGTCGAAATCACCATAGCGCCTGACCAGGAGATTCTGGTGCGCGGCAACGTGATCATGCGTGGCTACTGGGAACAAGCCGATCAGACTGACGCCGCGATTCGCCTAGGCGCTGATCAGCGGCCCTGGTTCCATACCGGGGACGGTGGCACGCTGGACGCCCAGTCTTGCCTGACGATTGCCGATCGGAAGAAAGACGTGATCATCACCGGCGGCGAAAACGTCTCGTCTATTGAAGTGGAGGACGCGATCTTCAGCCACCCGCAGATTGATGAAGTGGCGGTGATCGGCGTGCCCGATGAAAAATGGGGCGAACTGGTCATGGCGCTGGTGGTGTTGGCGCCCGGCGCCACGCTTTCGGAAGCCGATGTGATCGCCTACACGCGTACCAAGTTGGCCGGTTACAAGTGCCCTAAACGGGTCGAGTTCCGCAGCAGCCTGGCCCGCACCGCCACCGGGAAACTGCAGAAATTCAAATTGCGGGAGCCTTACTGGCAGGGGCACGAAAAGAAGGTCAATTGACCACGGCCCCAACAGCAAGACCCAAGGCGAAATTACTCCACCGTCGTTGAGTCGTTTCGTTCGGGGGTCGGTTGAAACGGAAAGACCATCACCCTTACTACCCCCTAACGAAATTACTCTACCGTGACCGATTTGGCCAAGTTGCGCGGCTTGTCCACATCCGTCCCCCGCGCGCAGGCGGTGTGGTACGCCAGTAATTGCAGCGGCACCACATGCAGGATGGGCGAGAGAACGCCGTAGTGCTCGGGCATGCGGATCACATGCACGCCCTCGCTGCTCTGGATCTGGGTGTCGGCGTCGGCCAGCACATACAGCACACCGCCCCGGGCGCGGACCTCGTGCATATTGCTCTTGAGCTTTTCCAGCAGCGCGTCATGGGGTGCCACCGTGACCACCGGCATGGCGCTGGTCACCAACGCCAGCGGCCCGTGTTTGAGCTCGCCTGCGGCATAGGCTTCGGCGTGGATGTAGCTGATCTCCTTGAGCTTGAGCGCGCCTTCCTGGGCGATGGGGTAGTGCGCGCCGCGCCCCAGAAACAGCGCGTTTTCTTTGGACGCAAAGTCCTGCGCCCAGGCGATGAGCTGCGGCTCCAGCGCCAGCACCGCTTGCAGTGCGGCGGGAAGGTGGCGCATGGCGTGCAGGTGTTCTGATTCTTCGGTCTCGCTCAGGCGTCCTTTGGTTTGCGCCAGCGCCAGCGTGAGCAAAAACAGCGCCGCCAGTTGGGTAGTGAAGGCTTTGGTGGATGCAACGCCGATTTCTACACCCGCCCGGGTCACATAAGCCAGCGCGCATTCGCGCACCATGGCTGAGGTGGCGACGTTGCAAATCGCCAGCGTGTGTGCCATGCCCAGGCTGCGCGCGTGGCGCAGTGCAGCCAGGGTGTCGGCGGTCTCGCCGGACTGGCTGATGGCCACCACCAGGGTCTTGGCGTCGGGCACGGATTCGCGGTAGCGGTATTCGCTGGCGATCTCAACCGTGCACGGCAGTTTGGCAATCGCCTCGATCCAATACTGCGCCACGCTACCGCTGAGATAGCTGGTGCCGCAGGCCAGAATCAGCACGCGTTCCACACCCTTGAACACGCTGTACGCGCCGTCGCCAAAGAGCTCAGGCGTGATGCCCACAATGCCCTCGAGGGTGTCGGCAATCGCGCGCGGTTGCTCAAAAATCTCTTTTTGCATGTAGTGCCGGTACGGGCCCAGCTCGGCTGCGCCGCTGTGCGCCTGCACGGTTTTGACGGTGCGGTTCACCGGTTTGTGCTGCGCGTCTTCAATCCAGTATTTGCCCAATTGCAGGTCCACGTGGTCGCCTTCTTCGAGGTAGACGATCTGGTCCGTCACGCCCGCTAACGCCATGGCGTCACTGGCCAAAAAGTTCTCGCTGTGAGACCTGCCCACCCCCAGAATCAGGGGCGAGCCGGCGCGTGCGCCCACCACCCGGTGCGGCTCATCTTTGTGGAACACAGCCAGCGCGTAGGCGCCCCGCAATTGCGCGGAGGCTTGTTTGAGCGCATCAAAGATATCGCCGTTGTACAGGCTGTCGATCAGGTGGGCGATGACCTCGGTGTCGGTCTGGCTTTGAAAAACATAGCCGCGCGCTTGGAGCGCGGCGCGCAGTTCGTCATGGTTTTCGATGATGCCGTTGTGCACCAGCGCCACCCGCCCCGGCGTATCGGTGGCAGCACCTGTGCCGTGGCTGAAATGCGGGTGTGCGTTGTGCACCACCGGCGCGCCGTGCGTGGCCCAGCGCGTGTGGGCAATGCCCGTGCCGCCCTGCATCTGCCCGCTGCTGACCTGCTCCATCAACTCGGCGACCCGCGCCGTGCTGCGGGCGCGCTGCAAGCCACCGCCTTGCGCGCCCAGGCTGCCGGTGTGGATAGCCACGCCGCAGGAGTCGTAACCCCGGTACTCCAGCCGCTGCAAACCCTGCACCAGCACAGGGACGATATTGCGGGTGGAAACCCCGCCGACGATGCCGCACATAGCTTCTCCTTAGATCGAATGGTGGCGATGCTAAAAGCTTTGATGAAAAATTAATAAATAAAATTTAGATTTTTAAGAAATATAATTTCAATTTATATAGTTTAAGAAATTAAATTATAAAATAGTCATTTTTATGGAACAAATAGCACTCGATTCGACCGATATCCAATTGCTGGACGCCCTGCAGCGCGACGCATCGCGCAGCAATCTGGCGCTGGCTGCGCTGGCCCACATCTCGCCGCCCACCTGTTTGCGCCGTGTTAAGCGCCTGGTCGATGCTGGATGGATTGAGCGGCAGGTGGCGCACCTGTCGGTAGATCGCCTGGGCGCGGCGTTTGGGTATGGCTTGACGGCATTGGTGGAGGTCACGCTGGATGCGCAAGGCGCCGAGCACCTGGACGCTTTTGAAGCGCGCGCCGTCGTCGAGGATGCGGTACAGCAATGCTGGCGTGTGTCACCCGGCCCCGACTTCGTGTTGGTGATCCAGGCCCGCGACATGCCCGGCTATCTGGCCATTACTCAGCGCCTGCTGACCCAAAACGCCAATGTGCGCAATGTGAAAGCATTTTTCAGCCTCAAGCGGGCCAAGTTCACCACCACCGTACCGCTGCGGGTTTGATGCTTGCCGTGCCTCAGGCTAAGGATTCGGCGAGCGCCTGCTGCGGATTCAAGATACGTAAGCCAGGTATGGCTGGCGCTTGCAGCAAATCCTGATCACCGCTGACCAGGACGCCAGCTCGGGCCACCAGCGCGGTCTCGATGAACATATCGTCGCTGCGGTCCCTGCAGTAGCGGCCAGGTTCGCCAATCTCGACCCAGCGCGCGGCGGCGCTCAGGTCGTGCAGGACGGCCTCACGCAACTCCAGGCTGATGTAGCGGTCGAATTTGGGGCGGTAGAGGCGGGTTTTCAGCTCATCGAATGTGGGCTGCGAAAAAACCAGGCTGCCGCGCTCTAACACCAATTGCACCAGCCGGGCGGGCGCACCGCGCACCGACAGCGCGGCGCTGATCAACACATTGGTGTCAATTACC